>NZ_JADDKI010000159.1:0-30434 GCF_015356725.1 Dietzia sp. SYD-A1 | reverse complement strand
TCTCGGCCCTCGCCGCCGCGCTGGTGTCCGGGACCGCCGACCACGCCGCCGGCCCCGTGCCCCTGGCCCGGGCCGGATTCCGCAACGTCGGCCGCACCCTGCAGAAGCGGACGCTGCGCCACGGCGAGAAGGACCTCGAGGTGGCCTATCTCCGCGACCGTTCCGGCGCCCACCCGGATGGCGATCTCGCGGAGATCGTCGACGTCGGCCGGGTCCGTCCCGCCGCGGTGGACCTCGAGATCAGGGGGGTGCGCCACACCTTCTGCGTACACCGGTACGAGGTGGCCGGCTCGGACACCGTCGTGGAGGTGGACTCGCCCCTCGGGCCGGTCTCACTCGTCGAACCGCCCCGCTACACCGATCCCGGCGCGGAGGTCGCCGCCGGGTCGTTGCTCGCCCCCATGCCGGGCGCGGTCATCCGGGTCGCCGTCTCCGTGGGCGACACCGTCACCGCCGGCCAACCGCTGTTGTGGATGGAGGCCATGAAGATGGAACACACCATCTCCGCGGCGGTGGACGGCGTCGTCAGCGAGCTCCCCGTCGAGGTGGGCACGCAGGTCGAGACCGGCACCACCCTCGCCGTCGTCACCGAGTCCGGCAGCACCGACCCCACCACCCAGGAGTGACCACGATGACCGACATCTCACAGATCCCCAACCCCGTCGTCGACACCGAGGAGCAGACGCAGCTCCGCAAGGTGGCCTTCGACCTGGGCTCGCGATACGGCATGGAGTACATGCGCGAAAAGTCCGACGCCGGTGAGACCACCGACGAGCTGTGGACCGAGGCGGGCAAGCTCGGGCTGCTGGGGGTGAACCTGCCCGAGGAGTACGGCGGCGGTGGGGCCGGCATGACCGAGCTCGCGATGGTCGAGGAGGAACTCTCCGCCGCGGGCGCCGGGCTGCTCATGATGGTGGTCTCGCCCGCCATCAACGGCACGATCATCTCGCGCTTCGGTACCGAGGAGCAGAAGAAGCGCTGGCTCCCGGGCCTGGCCTCGGGCGAGATCATCACCTCGTTCGCCATCACCGAGCCGGACGCCGGGTCCAACTCCCACGCCATCACCACCACGGCCCGCCGGGACGGCGCGGACTTCCTGCTCAGCGGGCAGAAGACCTACATCTCGGGGGTCGACCAGGCCGACGCGATCCTCGTGGTGGCCCGTCTCGAGGGCGCGACCAGCGGCAAGCTCCAGCCGGCGCTGTTCATGGTGCCCACCGACGCACCGGGCCTCGAGCGCACCCACATCCCCACCGAGGTGCGCACGCCCGAGCGGCAGTTCCAGCTGTACTTCGACGACGTCCGGTTGCCCGCCGACGCGCTCATCGGCGACGGCGACACGGCGCTGCTCATGCTCTTCGCGGGCCTCAACCCCGAGCGCATCATGGCGTCCGGCATGGCGATCGGGTCCGCGCGCTACGCGATGGACAAGGCCACGACGTACGCGAACGAGCGCTCCGTGTGGAAGACCCCGATCGGCGCCCATCAGGGGATCGCGCACCCACTCGCGCAGTGCAAGATCGAGCTGGAGCTGGCGCGTCTCATGATGCGCAAGGCCGCCGCGCTCGTGGACGCCGGCCTGGACGACCTCGCGGGCGAGGCCGCCAACATGGCCAAGTACGCCTCCGGCGAGGTCTCCGCCCGGACCGTCGACCAGGCCATCCAGACCCTCGGCGGCAACGGCCTGTCGGTGGAGTACGGCCTCGCCGGGATGCTCGCCGCGTCACGCCTGCCGCGCATCGCGCCGGTGAGTCGGGAGATGATCCTCAACTACGTTGCCCAGCACTCGCTCGGGCTGCCGAGGAGCTACTGACATGACCGCGCAGGGTGAGCAGGAGCTGGTGCGGTACGAGGTCTCGGGCGGTGCGGCCCGTGTGACCCTGGACTCGCAGCACAACCGCAACGCCATCTCCACCGCGCTGGTCGGGCAGCTGCACGCCGCGCTGGACCGGGCGGCCACCGACCACGACGCCCGCGTGGTGGTCCTCGGTCACGCCGGCGGCACCTTCTGCGCCGGCGCCGACCTCTCCGAGGCCTCCGCGAGCCAGGGGAGTCCCGAGGATCAGGCCGCCGAGCGGACCCGGGTCTTCCTCGGGTTGCTGCGCGCGATCCTCTCGCACCCCAAGCCGGTGATCGCCGCCGTGGACGGCCACGTCCGAGCCGGGGGGATGGGGCTGGTGGCCGCCTGCGATCTCGCGCTGGCGGGGCCGGCCTCGACGTTCGCGCTCACCGAGGTCCGCCTCGGTCTGGCGGCGGCCATGATCTCGGTGCCGCTCGCCGCGCGGATCACCTCGCGGGACCTCTCCCGCGCCCTGCTGACCGGAGAGAGGTTCGACGCCGAGCACGCCCGGCGGATCGGCCTGCTCACGGAGGCGGTCGAGGACCTCGAGGCCGCTGTCGGTGACCTCGTCGACGCGTTCCGGCCCTGCTCGCCGCAGGGACTCGCGGAGAACAAGGCACTGCTCGCCGCACCGATCCTGGCCGATCTCGACGCCCGGGGTGAGGAGCTGGCCGGGGTGACCGCACGCCTGTTCACCACCGCCGAGGTGGCCGAGGGGATGACGGCCTTCCTTGAACGCCGTCCGCCCTCCTGGGCGACGCCGGACGCGTAGCGTATGCGATGTCGTTGATGTGTGACCTCCCCCACATCGCCCGAGTTCGAACCGAGAGGTAATGCCATGCGCACCAGAGCAGCCATCATCCGTGAGCCCAAGCAGGACGCCTGGGAGATCGTCGACGTCGACATCGACGATCCCAAGGCCGGGGAGGTGCAGGTCAAACTGGCCGCCTCGGGCCTCTGCCACTCGGACGAGCACCTGCTCACCGGCGACCTCCAGTTCGAGACCTACCCGATCATGGGTGGCCACGAGGGTGCCGGTGTGGTGACGAAGGTGGGAGAGGGCGTCACCGGGCTGGAGGAAGGGGACCACGTCGTCCTCGCGTTCATCCCCGCCTGCGGCGTCTGTCCGCCCTGTTCGGAGGGCCTCCAGAATCTCTGCGACAACGGCGCCGGGTTGCTCAGCGGCCGGGCGATCAGCGACGACGGCTACCGTGTGCACACCGCCGACGGTCAACCCGTCGCCACCATGTGCGTCCTCGGCACGTTCGCGCCGCACGTCACCGTCCATCAGTCCTCGGTGGTCAAGATCGAGAAGGACATCCCGCTGGACAAGGCCGCCCTGCTCGGGTGCGGCGTCTGCACGGGCTGGGGCTCGGCCACGGAGATCGGTCAGGCCAAGGAGGGCGACGTCGTGGTCGTCGTCGGGGTGGGCGGAATCGGGATCAACTCGGTGCAGGGCGCGGCCGCCGCAGGCGCGCGTGTCATCGTGGCCGTGGACCCCGTGGAGTTCAAGAGGGAGAAGGCCATGGAGTTCGGGGCCACCCACACGTGTGCCTCGATGGACGAGGCCATGGCGCTGGTGGGGGAGCTGAGCTGGGGACGGATGGCGGACCTGGTCCTGCTCACGATGGGGATCGTGGAGGGCAAGGACCTGCTGCCCGGGTTGATGCTCACCGGCAAGGGGCGTCGCTGTGTGGTGGTGGGTCTGGGGGACATGATGGCGGTCGACGCGCAGATCTCCATCCTCGACCTGGCCATGCAGCAGAAGACCCTGCAGGGCGCGATCTTCGGTGGCACCGGACCCCGCAAGCAGATCCCGCACCTGCTCCACCAGTACCGCGCCGGCAACCTCAAGCTCGACGAGTTGGTCACCAGGACGTACCGGCTGGACGAGATCAACCAGGGGTACCAGGACATGCGTGACGGCAAGAACATCCGCGGTGTGATCATCTACGACGAGCAGGACTGGTAACAGGAGGACAGATGACGGCACCCGAGAAGCGGGCCCCCAAGCAGGACCGTAGCCGCCTGACGCGGGAACGACTCCTCGGTGCGTCGATCGACCTCCTCGCCACCCAGGGCTGGGCGGCGACCACCGTGGGGGCGGTGGCCGCCGCCGCCGGCGTCTCACGGGGTGCCGCCCAGCACCACTTCCCGACCCGGGAGGACCTCATCACCGCCGCCCTCGGGCACATGATCGAGCAGCGGCTCGAGGACGTGCGGAGGGTCGGCCTGGATCTGCCGGAGCCGGGTCCCGAACGCACGGTCGCCGTGGTCCGGCTGATCGTCCAGCACTACACCTCGGATCTCTTCAAGGCCGCGCTCCACGTGTGGACCGCCGCGGCCAGCGACCCGGCGCTGCGCGACCGGGTGCTCCCGTTCGAGACCCACATGTCCCGCGAGGTGCTGGTGATCGCGGCCGAGGCCCTCGGGTACGACCCCGCCGACCTCCGGGTGCGTCGGCCCCTGCAGGCGACCCTCGACCTGGCGCGCGGGCTCGGCCTCGCGGACGTGCTCTCCGATGACTCGGCCCGTCGCGAGAAGGTCATCCGGTACTGGGCCGAGACGCTGGACCTGATGCTCGCGCAGGTCCCGGCGGCGTCGGACCGGGGCCTGCCCCCCGGCCGCGTTTTGACCGATCCTCACGGGGGCGGTTAGGCTTGACCATCGTGCTCGCAGTACGCGAGCTGGAGGATCGTGCCCAGTAGGCCAGCGAGAGCGGCTGACGTGGTCGCCCGTGCGCCCGTCGGGGAGCGCGAGAGTCCGGATACGAGCAACGTCCCAGTGACCGGTGGTCGCCCCCGAGGAGGCCGCCAGCTAGAGAAAGTCGGTTCATGCCAACCATCAACCAGCTGGTCCGCAAGGGCCGCCAGGACAAGAAGTCCTCGACAGCGACGGCGGCGCTCAAGGGCTCGCCCCAGCGTCGTGGCGTGTGCACCCGTGTGTACACCACCACCCCCAAGAAGCCGAACTCCGCGCTGCGCAAGGTCGCCCGTGTGCGCCTGACCAGTGGCATCGAGGTCTCCGCCTACATCCCCGGTGAGGGCCACAACCTCCAGGAGCACTCGATGGTGCTCGTCCGCGGTGGTCGTGTGAAGGACCTCCCGGGTGTCCGTTACAAGATCATCCGCGGCTCCCTCGACACGCAGGGCGTGAAGGACCGCAAGCAGGCCCGCTCCCGCTACGGCGCCAAGAAGGAGAAGTAATGCCTCGTAAGGGTCCCGCCCCGAAGCGCCAGCTGATCAACGATCCGGTCTACGGTTCGCCGCTGGTCACGCAGCTCGTCAACAAGATCCTCCTCGACGGCAAGAAGACGACCGCCGAGCGCATCGTCTACTCCGCGCTGGAGATCTGCCGTGAGAAGACCGGGACCGATCCGGTCCTCACCCTCAAGAAGGCGCTCGACAACGTCAAGCCCGCCCTCGAGGTCCGCTCCCGCCGCGTCGGCGGTGCCACCTATCAGGTGCCCGTCGAGGTCCGCCCCGGGCGTTCCACGACCCTCGCCATGCGCTGGCTGGTGAACTTCTCCCGGCAGCGTCGCGAGAACAGCATGGTCGAGCGGCTCGCCAACGAGATCCTCGACGCCTCCAACGGCCTGGGTGCCGCGGTCAAGCGCCGCGAGGACACCCACAAGATGGCCGAGGCCAACCGGGCGTTCGCACACTACCGCTGGTGATCCAGCCGGGCCCCGGAGCGGGGGGGACGCCCACGGGGCGTCACCGCTCCGGGGCCCCCCGGCCGCCCCGAGGGTGGCATCATTGAACGAGGGTCGCCTCTCGCGTGAGCGAGTCACGGCACGGCCCAGGACAACAGACCCGGTCCGGACGGTCCACCATGACCGCCCGGCCCACCTAAGACTCATGATCGGGGATCATCCGTGGCACAGGACGTGCTGACCGACCTCAACAAGGTCCGCAACATCGGCATCATGGCGCACATCGACGCCGGTAAGACGACCGTCACCGAGCGCATCCTGTTCTACACGGGTGTCAACCGGAAGATCGGCGAGACGCACGACGGCGCCTCGACCACCGACTGGATGGAGCAGGAGAAGGAGCGCGGCATCACCATCACGTCGGCCGCCGTCACCTGCTTCTGGGACAACAACCAGATCAACATCATCGACACCCCGGGCCACGTCGACTTCACGGTCGAGGTCGAGCGGTCGCTCCGTGTGCTCGACGGCGCGGTCGCGGTCTTCGACGGCAAGGAGGGCGTCGAGCCCCAGTCGGAGCAGGTCTGGCGCCAGGCGGAGAAGTACGACGTCCCGCGCATCTGTTTCGTCAACAAGATGGACAAGATGGGCGCGGACTTCTACTACACCGTGCAGACCATCATCGACCGGCTCGGTGCCAAGCCGCTCGTCCTGCAGCTGCCCATCGGTGCGGAGGACGAGTTCGACGGGGTCATCGACCTCGTGGACATGAAGGCCCTCGTGTGGCCCGGCGTCACGCCGATCGGCACCGAGGCCACGGTCCAGGAGATCCCCGCGGAGCTCAAGGACAAGGCGGACGAGTACCGCGAGAAGCTCCTCGAGGCCGTCGCCGAGAGCGACGAGGCCCTCATGGAGAAGTACTTCGGCGGCGAGGAGCTGACGAAGGACGAGATCCAGGCCGCGATCCGCAAGATGACGGTGAACGCCGAGATCTACCCGGTGCTGTGTGGCTCGGCGTACAAGAACAAGGGCGTCCAGCCCCTGCTCGACGCGGTCATCTCCTACCTGCCCACCCCGTTGGACGTCGGCTCGATCCACGGTCACGCCGTCGGGGACGAGGAGACGGAGATCCGTCGTCAGCCGTCGAAGGACGAGCCGTTCGCGGCGCTGGCGTTCAAGATCGCAGTGCACCCGTTCTTCGGTGAGCTCACCTTCGTCCGCGTGTACTCGGGCCGGATCGACCCGAGCACCCAGGTCATGAACGCGACCAAGGGCAAGAAGGAGCGCGTCGGCAAGCTCTTCCAGATGCACGCCAACAAGGAGATGCCCGTCGAGGAGGCCGTGGCCGGCCACATCTACGCGTTCATCGGGCTCAAGGACACGACCACGGGTGACACCCTGTGCGACCTGAACAACCAGGTCATCCTCGAGTCGATGACGTTCCCGGCGCCGGTGATCGACGTGTCGATCGAGCCCAAGACCAAGGCGGACCAGGAGAAGCTCGGCACCGCGATCCAGAAGCTGGCCCGCGAGGACCCGACGTTCTCCGTCCGCCTGGACGACGAGACCGGTCAGACCGTCATCGGCGGCATGGGCGAGCTCCACCTGGACGTCCTCGTCGACCGGATGAAGCGTGAGTTCAAGGTCGAGGCCAACGTCGGCAAGCCGCAGGTCGCGTACCGCGAGACCATCAAGGGCACGGTCGAGAAGTACGACTACACCCACAAGAAGCAGACCGGTGGTTCGGGTCAGTTCGCCAAGGTCCAGATCCGTCTCGAGCCGCTCCCCCAGGAGCAGGTCGAGGAGGGCGAGACCTACGAGTTCGACGACAAGGTCACCGGTGGTCGCGTCCCCAAGGAGTACATCCCCTCCGTGGACGCCGGCATCAAGGACGCCATGCAGTACGGCGTCCTGGCCGGGTACCCGATGGTCAACGTCAAGGCGACCCTGGTCGACGGCGCGTACCACGAGGTCGACTCCTCGGAGATGGCGTTCAAGGTCGCGGGCTCGATGGCCTTCAAGGAGGCCGCACGCAAGTGTCAGCCGGTGATCCTGGAGCCGCTCATGGCGGTCGAGGTCATCACCCCCGAGGACTACATGGGCGACGTCATCGGCGACATCAACTCCCGACGCGGCCAGATCCAGGCGATGGAGGAGCGCTCCGGCGCCCGCGTCGTCAAGGCCAACGTGCCGCTGTCGGAGATGTTCGGCTACGTCGGCGACCTCCGGTCGCGGACGCAGGGCCGGGCCAACTACTCGATGGTCTTCTCCCACTACGCCGAGGTTCCGGCGAGTGTGTCCAAGGAGATCATCGCCAAGGCGACCGGCGAGTAACCGGTACTGGTCCCGCCCGGCCGAGAGGCAGGGGCGGGGCCGATGCCGGCGGCGCACGGTCGAACCTCCGGGTGGCCGCCGGTTCGTGCCCTCGACGGCACGATGAGTAAGATCAGATCCCACACAATGCAGTGCCCACCTCGAGGTGGGGACAGACCAGTCCAGGAGGACACACAGTGGCGAAGGCGAAGTTCGAGCGGACCAAACCGCACGTTAACATCGGCACCATCGGTCACGTCGACCATGGCAAGACCACCACCACCGCGGCCATCACCAAGGTCCTGGCGGACACCTACCCGGATCTCAACGACGCGTTCGCGTTCGACGAGATCGACAAGGCGCCGGAGGAGAAGGCTCGTGGTATCACGATCAACATCTCCCACGTCGAGTACCAGACCGAGAAGCGCCACTACGCGCACGTCGACGCCCCGGGCCACGCGGACTACATCAAGAACATGATCACGGGTGCCGCCCAGATGGACGGCGCGATCCTGGTCGTGGCGGCCACCGACGGCCCGATGCCGCAGACCCGTGAGCACGTGCTGCTCGCCCGCCAGGTCGGCGTCCCCTACATCCTCGTCGCCCTCAACAAGTGCGACATGGTCGACGACGAGGAGATCCTCGAGCTCGTCGAGATGGAGGTGCGTGAGCTCCTCGGCTCGCAGGAGTTCGACGAGGACGCCCCCGTCGTGCACATCTCGGCGCTCAAGGCGCTCGAGGGTGACGAGAAGTGGGTCCAGGCGATCCGCGACCTCATGCAGGCCTGTGACGACTCCATCCCGGACCCCGAGCGTGAGACGGACAAGCCGTTCCTCATGCCCGTCGAGGACGTCTTCACGATCACCGGTCGTGGCACCGTCGTCACCGGTCGTATCGAGCGTGGCCAGATCAACGTCAACGAGGATGTCGAGCTCATCGGCATCAAGGACAAGGCCACCAAGACCACCATCACGGGCATCGAGATGTTCCGTAAGCTCCTCGACTACGGCGAGGCCGGCGACAACGTCGGTCTGCTCGTCCGTGGCCTCAAGCGCGAGGAGGTCGAGCGCGGCCAGGTCGTCATCAAGCCGGGCGCGTACACCCCGCACACGAACTTCGAGGGCCAGGCGTACATCCTGTCCAAGGACGAGGGCGGCCGCCACACGCCGTTCTTCAACAACTACCGTCCGCAGTTCTACTTCCGCACCACGGACGTGACCGGCGTCGTGACCCTCCCCGAGGGCACCGAGATGGTCATGCCGGGCGACAACACCGAGATGAGCGTCGAGCTCATCCAGCCGGTCGCCATGGACGAGGGACTGCGCTTCGCGATCCGTGAGGGTGGCCGCACCGTCGGCGCCGGTCAGGTCACCAAGATCATCAAGTGATCGACTGACCCGTCGGGTCGGACGCGACGTCCGGACCGTATGACGAAGGGGCGCCCCACCGCGAGGTGGGGCGCCCCTTCGTCGTCGTCCCGAGGCTCGTGCCGTGGGGGCCGGAACGGGTGCCCGTCGCCGGAACGGGCTACCGGCGGCGACCGATGACGCTCATGGCCACCGAGAGTCCCACCGCGGCCACCCCGGCCAGAGCGGTCACCGCCACGGCGGCGACCTGCTCGGCGGTCGCGGCGTGATCCGGACGGCGGGGACCGCCGACGCCGTGCCGGCGGTCGACCTCCTCGAGGGCGCGGAGCATCGCGTCGGGGTCGCCGCCCTTGTCGGGGTGATGCCGCAGGACGGCTTGACGCCGGTCCCGCTTGTAGGCGGCGGGGTCGCGTGGTTCGCGTCGGCTGTTCACGTTCTGCACTCCTGGGGGACGAGGCGCCGAGAGGCTCTGATGGTTCGACGGTACCGAAGCCGAGGCGAGCCGCGCACGCCGTCCGCGACCGGTCGTCCGCGGCGATTTTGATCCCGTGGGGTCAGTGCGGCATACTGGTCGAGTTGCCCGGACAAGGCGGCGAACTCGTGTGGCCCTCGGGCCGCGGGCGAACCGGGTTGGTCGGGCGAGCACGACAGGGGCGGGTGAGCGATCACCCGCCGGAAAAGTGGGAGGGCGACACGCCCGACCGCGTGGACGCGTCGTGACACGTCAACAGCGGCAGCGGATCGGTTCCGCCGTCACCCTCGCCTCGCGGGAGTGCGGCTCTCCGTCCTCTGGAGGGCTCATCGTCGTGTCACGTTCGTGAGCGCACGACGGCGGCCCTCCACGACGGAGCACCGATGCACGAGACCGGGCGGTAGACGGTCTGACGGTGTCATGTACGACAAGCGAACACACCAGGTGTCCCCCGCGCAGCGAGGGCGCTCACGACAGCCGCCTTCACGGGCGGAGGGAGAAAGAGGACGAAGTGGCGGGACAAAAGATCCGCATCCGGCTCAAGGCCTACGATCACGAGGCCATCGACGCCTCGGCGCGCAAGATCGTCGAGACGGTCACCCGCACGGGCGCTCGTGTCGTCGGCCCGGTGCCGTTGCCGACCGAGAAGAACGTGTACTGCGTCATCCGCTCGCCGCACAAGTACAAGGATTCGCGCGAGCACTTCGAGATGCGCACCCACAAGCGGTTGATCGACATCCTCGACCCCACGCCCAAGACCGTGGACGCGCTCATGCGCATCGACCTGCCTGCCAGCGTCGACGTCAACATCCAGTGACCTCCGACCGAGCAGCGGTCAGCAAGCAACGTGCAGCGGAGACAGTGAACAGATGAGTACAACCGAGATCAAGGGAATCCTGGGCGCGAAGCTCGGCATGACCCAGGTCTTCGACGAGAACAACCGGGTCGTCCCGGTTACCGTCATCAAGGCCGGGCCGTGTGTCGTCACCGGGATCCGTACAGAGCAGACCGACGGCTACAACGCCGTCCAGATCGCCTTCGGCGCGATCGACCCCCGTAAGGTCACCAAGCCCGTGTCGGGTCAGTTCGCCAAGGCGGGTGTGACCCCGCGTCGCCACGTCGCGGAGATCCGACTCGACAACGCCGAGCAGGCGGCCGGCTACGAGCTGGGCCAGGAGCTCGGCGCGGACGTGTTCTCCGACGGCGCCTTCGTCGACGTCACCGGCACCTCCAAGGGCAAGGGATTCGCCGGCACGATGAAGCGTCACGGCTTCGCGGGCCAGGGTGCCTCGCACGGTACCCAGGCCGTGCACCGTCGGCCCGGTTCCATCGGCGGCGCATCGACCCCGGGCCGGGTGTTCCGGGGCAAGAAGATGGCCGGACGCATGGGCAACGAGCGCGTGACCACGATGAACCTCAAGGTCCACAAGGTCGACGCCGAGGCCGGCGTCCTCCTGATCAAGGGAGCCATCCCGGGTCGCAACGGCGGCCTCGTGATGGTCCGTTCCGCAGTGAAGGGCGGTGCGCGCGCATGACCACGACGGAGAACCCCGTGAATCTCAAGCTGGACGTCCGTACCCCGGCCGGTTCGGCCGACGGGTCGGTCGAGCTCCCCGCCGCGATCTTCGGCGTCGAGCCCAACCTGTCCCTGATGCACCAGGTCGTCGTGGCGCAGCTCGCCGCGGCGCGGCAGGGCACCCACTCGACCAAGACCCGCGGCGAGGTCCGTGGCGGTGGCCGCAAGCCGTTCCGCCAGAAGGGCACCGGCCGTGCGCGCCAGGGTTCGACCCGCGCCCCGGCCTACACCGGCGGTGGCACGGTCCACGGCCCCAAGCCGCGTGACTACTCGCAGCGCACGCCCAAGAAGATGAAGGCCGCCGCCCTCCGCGGGGCCCTGTCCGACCGGGCCGCGAACGATCGCATCCACGTGGTCACCGAGGTCGTCGAGGGCCAGACCCCGTCGACGGCGGGCGTGCGGGACTTCCTCGCGAGCCTGTCGGACCGCAAGAAGTTCCTGCTCGTGGTGGGCCGCGAGGACATCGCGGCGTGGCGTTCGGTGGGCAACCTGGACAACGTCCATCCCATCGCCCCGGATCAGCTGAACACCTACGACGTGCTGAATGCAGACGACGTCGTGTTCACGGTCGAGGCTCTGGACGCGTTCGTCTCGCAGGCCAGCAAGCGTGCCGCAGGCACGGAGAACACCGCCGCGAAGGAGGCCGACAAGTGAGCACCGTCGCCGATCCCCGGGACGTGATCATCGCCCCGGTCGTCTCCGAGAAGGCCTACGGCCTGCTCGAGCAGGGCGTGTACACGTTCCTGGTCGCCCCGGACGCCAACAAGACGCAGATCAAGATCGCCCTCCAGGAGATCTTCGGCGTCACCGTTGAGTCCGTCAACACCGCCAACCGTCAGGGCAAGCGCAAGCGCACCCGCACCGGGTTCGGACAGCGCAAGAGCACCAAGCGCGCCATCGTGACCCTCGCGGCCGACAGCAAGCCCATCGAGATCCCGGGTCTGACCGCCTGACGGCGGGACGAGTTAAGGACGAGAGAACCTCATGGCTATCCGCAAGTACAAGCCCACGACGCCCGGCCGTCGCGGCTCGAGCGTCTCGGACTTCGCCGAGATCACGCGCTCGACGCCCGAGAAGTCGCTGCTTCGCCCACTACACAAGACCGGTGGCCGTAACGGCCACGGTCGCATCACCACCCGCCACAAGGGCGGTGGACACAAGCGCCAGTACCGCGTCATCGACTTCCGTCGCAATGACAAGGACGGCGTCGACGCCACCGTCGCGCACATCGAGTACGACCCCAACCGGACCGCCAACATCGCCCTCCTGCACTACGCGGACGGCGAGAAGCGGTACATCCTCGCCCCGCGCAATCTCAAGCAGGGCATGAAGGTCGAGTCGGGTGTCGGTTCCGACATCAAGGTCGGCAACAACCTGCCGCTGCGCAACATCCCCGCCGGTACCGTCGTGCACGCCGTGGAGCTCCGCCCCGGCGGCGGCGCCAAGATGGCCCGCGCCGCGGGTGCCGGGATCCAGCTGCTCGGCAAGGAGGGCGCGTACGCCTCCCTCCGGATGCCGTCCGGTGAGATCCGCCGGGTCGACGTCCGCTGCCGCGCGACGATCGGCGAGGTGGGCAACGCCGAGCAGGGGAACATCAACTGGGGCAAAGCCGGCCGCATGCGGTGGAAAGGCGTCCGCCCGACCGTCCGTGGCGTCGTGATGAACCCTGTCGACCACCCGCACGGTGGTGGCGAGGGCAAGACGTCCGGTGGACGTCACCCCGTCAGCCCGTGGGGCCAGCCCGAGGGCCGGACCCGCAAGCCCAACAAGGCGAGCGACAAGATGATTGTCCGCCGCCGTCGCACCGGTAAGAAGCGCTAAGGAGGGAAACTAGGATGCCTCGTAGTCTCAAGAAGGGTCCGTTCGTCGACGAACACCTCCTCGCGAAGGTGGACGCGCAGAACGACAAGGGTACCCATCAGGTCATCAAGACCTGGTCGCGTCGCTCGACGATCCTGCCCGATTTCATCGGCCACACGTTCGCCGTCCACGACGGCCGCAAGCATGTGCCCGTGTTCGTGTCCGATTCCATGGTGGGTCACAAGCTCGGCGAGTTCGCGCCGACGCGCACGTTCAAGGGGCACATCAAGGACGATCGGAAGAGTAAGCGTCGATGAGCACTGATACCAGCAAGACCGCCGAAGGCACGGCGCAGGAGGAGCAGCAGCTCACCGCCCGGGCCACCGCCAAGTTCGTCCGCGTCACGCCCATGAAGGCGCGTCGCGTGATCGACCTGATCCGGGGCAAGGACGCCTCCGACGCGCTGGACATCCTGCGGTTCGCCCCGCAGTCCGCCAGCGAGCCGGTCGGCAAGGTCCTCGCGTCCGCCATGGCGAACGCCGAGAACAACCTCGACCTGGATCCCCGGACCCTCGTCGTGTCGGCCGCGTTCGCCGACGAGGGCCCGACCCTGAAGCGGTTCCGTCCGCGTGCCCAGGGTCGTGCGTTCCGCGTGCGTAAGCGCACGAGCCACATCACCGTCGAGGTGACCAGCGTGCCCGAGAAGGCCGGTTCCGCCGGCCGGGGTCGTCGTAACCAGGGAGGTGCCCGCTAAATGGGACAGAAGATCCAGCCGCACGGCTTCCGTCTCGGCATCACCTCGGACTGGACGTCCAAGTGGTACGCCGACAAGCAGTACGCGGACTACGTCGCCGAGGACATCAAGATCCGTCAGCTCCTGTCCAAGGGCATGGAGCGGGCCGGCATCTCGGGCGTGGACATCTCCCGCACCCGTGACCGGGTCAACGTGGACATCCACACCGCCCGCCCGGGCATCGTGATCGGTCGCCGGGGTGCCGAGGCCGACCGTCTCCGTGGCGAGCTCGAGAAGCTCACCGCGAAGCAGGTCCACCTCAACATCCTCGAGATCAAGAACACCGAGGCCGACGCCCAGCTCGTGGCGCAGGGGATCGCGGAGCAGCTGTCCAACCGCGTGGCGTTCCGTCGCGCGATGCGCAAGGGCATCCAGTCCGCGATGCGTCAGCCCCAGGTCAAGGGCATCAAGGTGGTCTGTTCGGGCCGTCTCGGCGGTGCCGAGATGTCGCGTTCGGAGCGCTACCACGAGGGTCGCGTCCCGCTCCACACCCTGCGTGCCGAGATCGACTACGGCACCTACGAGGCCAAGACCACCTTCGGTCGTATCGGCGTCAAGGTGTGGATCTACAAGGGTGACGTCGTCGGCGGGCGTCGCGAGTCCGACCAGTACGCCCAGTCCAGCAACCGCGGCGGAGCCGACCGGGGACCCCGCCGTGAGCGTGGCGCGGGCCGGCCGCGTCGTTCCGGCGCCCAGGGGACCACCGCCACCAGCACCGAGACCGGCCGCGCCGGTTCCGGTTCGGCTGCCGAGGCACCCGCCCAGGCTCCGCAGAATCAGACCAGGGAGGCGTGAGAAGTGCTCATCCCCAAGCGCGTCAAGCACCGCAAGCAGCACCACCCCGGCCGCAGTGGCGGGGCCAAGGGCGGCACCAAGGTGACGTTCGGTGAGTACGGCATCCAGGCCCTCGAGCCCGCGTACGTCACCAACCGTCAGATCGAGTCCGCTCGTATCGCGATCAACCGCCACATCAAGCGTGGCGGCAAGGTGTGGATCAACATCTACCCCGATCGTCCGCTGACCAAGAAGCCCGCCGAGGTCCGCATGGGTTCCGGTAAGGGATCCGTCGAGTGGTGGGTGGCCAACGTCAAGCCGGGACGCATCCTGTTCGAGATGTCGTACCCCAACGAGGAGACCGCACGCGAGGCACTGCGCCGCGCGCAGCACAAGCTCCCGTGCAAGACCCGTATCGTGACCCGGGAGGAGCAGTTCTGATGGCTAGTGGAACCACCGCCCCCGAGTTGCGCGAACTCGACGCCGATGCGCTCACCGCGCGTCTCCGTGAGGCCAAGGAGGAGCTGTTCAACCTGCGCTTCCAGATGGCCACGGGTCAGCTGACCAACAACCGTCGCCTGCGGGTCGTCCGTCACGACATCGCACGCATCTACACCGTCATCCGCGAGCGCGAGCTCGGGCTGTCGGCGGCGCCGGGTGATGCCAAGTGAGTGACAAGGAAGCAGCCGTGACTGAGGCCAGCGAGAACATCGAGCGCAACAGCCGCAAGGTGCGCATCGGGTACGTCGTGTCCGACAAGATGGACAAGACCATCGTCGTCGAGCTCGAGGACCGCGTGAAGCACGCGCTCTACGGCAAGATCATGCGCCGTACCGAGCGGGTGAAGGCTCACGACGAGACCAACGACGCCGGAGTCGGCGACCGCGTGCGGATCATGGAGACCCGCCCGCTGTCCGCCACCAAGCGGTACCGCCTCGTCGAGGTCCTGGAGCGCGCGAAGTAAGAGAGTCGCTCCACTCTCACCGCCGGCCCGGCCCCGAGACCTCGGGGCCGGGCCGGCGGCGTACGGGGATGTAACAAAATCCTAGTCTTGATACGACAAGTCAGTATTGTGTCATCGGCTACCGAGCCGGAGTTCACCCTGCGGCCCGGGGCGTCAGTTCCCGTGGGCCGCGTCGCGCACGAGGACGGGATCGGGAAATGACGAGAAGGCCGGATATCCATCGGGACGGACGCCGCACAGCGGGACGCGGGGGAGCGCGCCGACGCACCCCCGGCGCACTCCGGGCGACGACCGTCGCCGTGTCGGCACTGCTGATCGGGGCCGGCGCGGGTGCGGGGACGGCGGGGGCGCAGAGCCTCGATCCCGGATCCCTGGTGCCGAGCGTCGCACCGGGCAGCCTGCTCGGGGTCCCGTCACTGAGCGTCGCCGCCCTCACGCAGTTGGGCGCCCCCATCCCGCTGACGTCCGTGCTCGGTTCGGTCGCCGCGGCCGGGTCCGGTGACTTCCCCCGCCCGGGCAGCTCCCAATCGCCCTCGGGGCCCGTCTCCACGCGCGACGGTTCGATCACGCAGACGACGGTGCGCGACATCGCCCCGCTGTTCCCGGGGTCGCTGAACCCCGTCGACCGCCGGGCGGAGGTCTGGACCGTCACATCGGCATCGATGCAGCGGACCGTCCGGGTCGAGGTGTACCGGGCGCCGGACGGCGTGGACGCCCCCAACGTGTATTTCCTCGACGGCGTGGGAAGCGAATCCCCGTCGGGGTGGAGCACCGGCATGGGCTGGGGCGACCCGGCCCTGCGCGACCGCGCGGTCAACGTGATCGCCCCGACGGGTGCTCCCGCCTCGATGTGGTCCGACTGGCAGTCCGACGACCCGGTCCTGGGGCCGAACATGTGGGAGACCTTCCTGATCGACGAGCTGCCCCCGTTGCTGGAGGCCGGTCTGCCCGGCGCGGCCGCGCCTCTCGCGCACAACGGCAGCTGGGGCGTGATGGGGTTGTCGATGGGCGCGTCCGCCGCCGTCCATCTGGCCAACACGAACCCCGGCATGTTCGACGCCGTCGCCGGGGTCAGCGGGGCCTATTCCACGACCGACGAACTCGGGTACCAGTACGCACGGTTGACCGTGGCCGCGCGGAACGGCGACGTCACCAACATGTGGGGCCCGCGGGGCTCCCAGGCGTGGCGGGACCACGACACGGTGTCCGACCCGTCCGGCCTCGCCGGCAAGACCGTGTACCTCAGCGCCGCCACGGGTCGGGTGGGCTCGGCCGAGCTGGGTCATTTCGGCAGCAACGAGATGATCCTCGTGGACGGGCACATCCTGGAGAAGGGCTCCTACGAGAGCACCAGGCGGCTCGAGTCCGAACTCGCGGGGGTCCCGGGGGTCGATCTGCGGATGAACTACATGCCGACCGGCATCCACAACTGGCCCGTCTTCGTGACCCAGATGCTGCCGGGGATGGATCACATCCTGTCGGGTCTGGCGCCGGCGGTCCCGAGCGCCCGGCCGGCGTCCGGGGGAGTGGATCCCGGTTCCGCCGGCTCGGCGGGGTCGCTGGGGTCGACCGGATCGGCCGGCTCCCTCGGCGGCTGACGCCGATTTGGGGCCCGGCCACCGGGAGCCCTACACTGGAACAGTTGCCCGTGGTGGCCGAGTCGAGAGATCCGGCCGGGGCGACATGACCGCGTGTGTCGGGTCGGAATCCGGCACACATCTGAACAAGCCTGGTCAGGAGAACCATGATCCAGCAGGAGTCGCGACTCAAGATCGCCGACAACACGGGTGCCAAGGAGATTCTCTGCATCCGCGTTCTCGGTGGATCCAAGCGTCGCTATGCCGGCGTGGGCGACATCATCGTCGCCACCGTCAAGGACGCCATCCCCGGTGGCAACGTCAAGAAGGGTGAGGTCGTCAAGGCCGTCATCGTGCGCACCGCCAAGGAGCGCCGTCGCCCGGACGGGTCGTACATCAAGTTCGACGAGAACGCCGCCGTCATCATCAAGAACGACAACGACCCGCGCGGGACCCGCATCTTCGGGCCCGTCGGTCGTGAACTGCGCGACAAGAAGTTCATGCGCATCGTCTCGCTGGCTCCGGAGGTGCTCTGACATGAAGGTCCACAAGGGCGACACGGTGCTCGTCATCGCCGGCAAGGACAAGGGCGCCAAGGGCAAGGTCATCCAGGCCTACCCGGCGCAGGAGAAGGTCCTCGTCGAGGGCGTGAACCGCATCAAGAAGCACACCGCCAACTCGGCTGCCGAGCGTGGTGCCTCCTCCGGTGGCATCGTCACGCAGGAGGCCCCGATCCACGTGTCCAACGTGATGGTCGTGGACGCCGACGGCACCCCGTCGCGCGTCGGAATCCGCACCGACGAGAACGGTAAGCGCGTCCGGGTCTCGCGCAAGACCGGGAAGGACCTGTGACCATGACCGACACCGCACTTCCCACCGCGTACACCCCGCGCCTCAAGGCCCGGTACAGCTCCGAGATCAGGCCGGCGCTGAACGAGACGTTCGAGTACGCGAACGTCATGCAGATCCCCGGCGTCGTCAAGGTCGTCGTCAACATGGGCGTCGGCGACGCCGCCCGTGACGCCAAGCTGATCAACGGCGCCATCAACGACCTCACGCTCATCACCGGCCAGAAGCCGCAGGTCCGTCGGGCCCGCAAGTCCATCGCGCAGTTCAAGCTCCGCGAGGGCATGCCCATCGGCGCCCGTGTGACGCTCCGCGGTGACCGCATGTGGGAGTTCCTCGATCGCCTGACGACGATCGCCCTCCCGCGTATCCGCGACTTCCGCGGCCTGTCGGGCAAGCAGTTCGACGGTCACGGGAACTACACCTTCGGCCTCAACGAGCAGACCATGTTCTACGAGATCGACGTGGACAAGGTCGACCGCCCCCGGGGCATGGACATCACGGTGGTCACCACCGCGACGAACGACGAAGAAGGTCGGGCGCTGCTCAAGCACCTCGGCTTCCCCTTCAAGGAGGACTGACCCCCTCCTCGGGCCGGACCGGCCGTCCGCGTCGGGGCACCGCATCCAGCGGATCCCCGGCGGCGGGCAGACGGCCCAGCCGTCGGGTCGTGAATGACGAGAAGAGCGTCACGCACGGCGGGTTCCGCACCAGATCGGCGACGATCGGCGGCACCCACACAACCGAACATTCGAACTCTTCGTGATAGGCCCACGACGGACGCGGCCGGCCCACAGGTCGGCGCGGACCGTGCTGCATGGGAACCGTGACGAGAAAGGAACATGGTAAATCCATGTCGATGACCGACCCCATCGCGGACATGCTGACGCGTGTGCGTAACGCCAACTCGGCGTTCCACGACACCGTCTCCATGCCGCATTCCAAGCTCAAGGGCAACATCGCGGCGATCCTCAAGCAAGAGGGTTACATCAGCGACTACACCGTCGAGGACGCCGAGGTGGGCAAGAAGCTCACCATCGACCTCAAGTACGGCCCGTCGCGCCAGCGCAGCCTCCAGGGCATCAAGCGAGTCTCCAAGCCGGGTCTCCGCGTGTACGCCAAGTCCACCGGCCTGCCCAAGGTCCTCGGCGGCCTCGGTATCGCGATCATCTCGACCTCCCAGGGTCTGCTCACGGACCGTCAGGCGAACAACAAGAAGGTGGGCGGGGAAGTCCTCGCCTACGTCTGGTAAGGGGCGAGATATGTCACGTATCGGCAAGGCTCCGATCACCGTTCCGTCCGGAGTCGACATCAAGGTCGACGGCCAGACGATCACCGTCAAGGGTCCCAAGGGTGAGCTCACCCAGGACCTGCCCGCACCGATCACGGTGACGGTCGAGGAGGGCACCCTCACGGTGAACCGTCCCGACGACCACCGCGACAACCGCTCCCTGCACGGTCTCTCCCGTTCCCTGGTCAACAACATGGTCGTGGGAGTCACCGAGGGGTACGTGCAGAAGATGGAGATCTTCGGCGTGGGCTACCGCGTCGTGGCCAAGGGCCAGGACCTCGAGTTCGCCCTCGGCTACTCGCACCCCGTGCCGATCGCGGCACCCGACGGCATCACCTTCGCCGTCGAGGGGGCCACGAAGTTCTCGATCTCCGGGATCGACAAGCAGCAGGTGGGCCAGATCGCCGCCAACATCAAGCGTCTGCGGAAGCACGACCCGTACAAGGGCAAGGGCATCCGTTACGAGGGCGAGCAGGTCCGTCGCAAGGTCGGAAAGACGGGTAAGTGACCATGAGCAGCACACAGAAGCGTTCCCCGCTGGGTACCGATGTCTCGACGGCGCGTCGAGTCAGCCGCGCCCGGCGCCACTACCGCCTCCGCAAGAAGGTCGCCGGCACCCCCCAGCGTCCGCGGCTGGTCGTCAACCGGTCCTCGCGTCACATCCACGCCCAGATCATCGACGACCAGGCCGGCCACACGCTGGCCGCGGCGTCGACGATCGAGGCCGAGGTGCGCACTCTCGAGGGCGACAAGAAGGACCGCAGCGCCAAGGTCGGCCAGCTCCTGGCCGAGCGCGCCAAGGCAGCCGGCATCGACGCCGTCGTGTTCGACCGTGGTGGCAACAAGTACCACGGCCGGATCGCGTCGTTGGCCGACGCCGCCCGCGAGGGTGGGCTGGAGTTCTGATGACCAACACCACTGCACTGACCTTTAACGGAAGGACCGTCTGATGCCGGGACGTCAGCGTCGTGACGGCGGCACCGGGCCCGCCGCGGACAACAAGACCACCACCACCAACGACAACGCCCAGGCCGGCCGCAGCGGCGGCGGGGGCCGCGGCCGTGGCGGAAACGATCGTCGCGGGGGCCGCGACGACGAGAAGTCACAGTTCATCGAGCGCGTCGTGACCATCAACCGCGTGTCCAAGGTCGTCAAGGGCGGTCGGCGGTTCAGCTTCACCGCCCTCGTGATCCTGGGCGACGGCAACGGCATGGTCGGCGTCGGGTACGGCAAGGCCAAGGAGGTGCCGGCGGCGATCCAGAAGGGGTCGGAGGAGGCACGGAAGAACTTCTTCCGCGTCCCGCTCATCGGCTCCACCATCCCGCACCCGATCCAGGGTGAGGCCGCTGCGGGCGTCGTCATGCTCCGCCCGGCCTCTCCGGGTACCGGTGTGATCGCCGGCGGCGCCGCGCGCGCCGTCCTCGAGTGCGCCGGCGTGCACGACATCCTGTGCAAGTCGCTGGGGTCGGACAACGCCATCAACGTCGTTCACGCGACGGTGGCAGCGCTCAAGGGTCTGCATCGTCCCGAGGAGGTCGCGGCCCGCCGCGGCCTGCCCATCGAGGACGTCGCTCCCGCGGGCATGCTCCGCGCACGTGCCGGACAGGGGGCGTAGATCATGGCCAACCTCAAGATCACCCAGGTCCGCGGCACGGTCGGGACCAAGCAGAACCAGAAGGACTCCCTGCGGACGTTGGGACTCAAGGGCATCCGGAAGACGGTCGTCCGTGAGGACAACGCCCAGACACGGGGTCTCATCAACGTCGTGAACCACCTCGTCGTGGTCGAAGAGACGGAGTGAGCATGACCATCAAGTTGCACCACCTGCGCCCGGCACCCGGCGCCCACACCGACAAGACCCGCGTGGGTCGTGGTGAGGGCGGTAAGGGCGGCAAGACCGCCGGTCGCGGTACCAAGGGCACCAAGGCACGCAAGAACGTCCCCGCGGCGTTCGAGGGTGGCCAGATGCCGATCCACATGCGGCTCCCGAAGCTCAAGGGCTTCAAGAACCGCAACAAGGTCGTCTTCCAGGTCGTCAACGTGTCCGACATCCAGCGGTTGTTCCCCTCCGGTGGGCAGGTCGGCGTGGCCGAGCTCGTCGCCGCAGGCGCCGTCCGCAAGAACCAGCCGGTCAAGGTCCTGGGCGACGGGGACATCTCCGTGGCCGTGACCGTGGCCGCCGACAAGGTCTCCGCGTCGGCGAAGTCCAAGATCGAGGCCGCCGGCGGAAGCGTGTCGGAGGCCGGGGCCTGAGTCCCCGACGGTCCCCGTGAGGGGACCGGCTGACGGGTGCAGGGGTCGGGTCCGAGAGTCTCGGATCCGGCCCCTGCACTCATCTTGATACAGTTTTTCTTGTTGTGCGTTCGGGGCCCGGCTCACTGCCGCCGGTCTGACCTCCCCGACGCATCGGCATTCGACGAAGGTGGCGGCCACGGGCCGTCCATGACCAGGAGGACATGTGCTCTCCGCACTCGCGTCCGCGATCAAGGACCGGGACCTGAGGAAGAAGATCCTCTTCACCCTCGGGATCATCATCCTCTACCGCATCGGCGCGCAGATCCCGTCGCCCGGTGTCGACTACCCCAAGCTCCGGGGCCTGCTCGACACCGCCCTGACCGGAGACAACGCGCAGTTGTACTCCCTGGTCAACCTGTTCTCCGGCGGGGCGCTCCTGCAGCTGTCCGTGTTCGCGATCGGCATCATGCCGTACATCACGGCGAGCATCATCGTGCAGCTGCTCACCGTGGTGATCCCCTACTTCGAGCAGCTCAAGAAGGAGGGGCAGTCCGGTCAGGCCAAGATGACGCAGTACACGCGGTATCTCACCATCGCGCTCGCCCTTCTGCAGTCCGCGGGCATCGTGGCCCTGGCCGACCGGGGGCAGCTGCTGGGCAACGGGGAGTCGGTCCTCATGGACAACGACATCCTGACGCTCGTCACCATCGTCATCGTGATGACAGCCGGCGCCGCTCTCGTCATGTGGTTCGGTGAGCTCATCACCGACCGCGGGGTCGGCAACGGCATGTCGCTCCTGATCTTCGCCGGCATCGCCTCGAGGATCCCCGCCGAGGGCGTCAACATCTACCAGAACTCCTCGACGCTCAAGTTCACGGCGGTCATGTTCGCGGTGGTCCTGATCGTGGTCGCGGTCGTCTTCGTCGAACAGGGCCAGCGTCGAATCCCGGTCCAGTACGCCAAGCGCATGGTCGGCCGGCGTCAGTACGGGGGCACCTCCACCTACCTGCCGCTCAAGGTCAACCAGGCCGGCGTCATCCCGGTGATCTTCGCGTCCTCGATGATGTACGTGCCGATCCTCATCACCCAGTTGATCCAGGGTCCCGAGCCGGCGGCGGACGGCTTCTGGCAGCGCTACGTCATGCAGTACCTGCAGAACCCGTCCAGCTGGGGCTATATCCTGCTGTACTTCGCGTTGATCATCTTCTTCGCGTACTTCTACGTGGCCATCCAGTTCGACCCGATGGAGCAGGCCGAGAACATGAAGAAATACGGCGGGTTCATCCCGGGCATCCGCCCGGGGCGCCCGACGGCCGAGTACCTCGGCTACGTGCTCAACCGGATCCTGCTGTTCGGATCGCTGTATCTCGGGTTGATCGCCGTGCTGCCCAACATCTTCCTCGACATGGGCAGTGGGGGTGGTGACATGCAGAACATGCCGTTCGGTGGCACCGCTGTGCTCATCATGGTGTCCGTGGGTCTCGACACCGTGAAGCAGATCGAGGCGCAGCTCATGCAGCGCAACTACGAGGGCTTCCTCAAGTAGGCGTTCGCGACCCCGAGCACATCACACTGTAGAAAGGCTGGTCCTCACCATGCGTCTCGTCCTCCTCGGCCCTCCCGGTGCCGGCAAGGGAACCCAGGCGGCCCTGCTCTCCGAGAAGCTCGGCGTGCCGCACATCTCCACGGGTGATCTCTTCCGCGCCAACATCTCGCAGGGGACGGACCTCGGCATGGAGGCCAAGTCCTACATCGACGCCGGGAACCTCGTTCCCGCGGACGTCACCAACCGGATGGTCGAGGCCCGTATCGCCGAGCCCGACGCCACGGAGGGCTTCCTGCTCGACGGGTACCCCCGCAGCGTGGAGCAGGCGGACGCGCTCAAGGAGATGCTCGCCGCGGCGGGTCAGGAGCTCGACGCCGTGATCGAGTTCAAGGTCGACGAGGACACCGTGGTCGCGCGGATGCTGGCCCGTGGCCGCGAGGACGACACCGAGGACGTGATCCGCAACCGCATGGCGGTGTACCGCTCCGAGACCGCACCCCTTCTCGAGTACTACGGCGCGGACGTCACCACCGTCGACGCGGTGGGCGAGGTGGACGAGATCAACGCGCGCGCCCTGGCCGCGCTGGATCGCTGATCCGACGTGTTCGGCCGGTCGCGCACCAGCGTCGTCACCGCGCGTACCCCCGGTGAGCTGGACGCGATGGAGGTGGCCGGCCGGATCGTCGGTCGCGCGCTCGTGGCCGCCCGCGACGCCGCGGTGCCCGGCGCGACCACAGCGGATCTCGACGAGCTCGTCGACCAACTGATCCGGGACGCCGGCGCGGTGCCCTCGTTCAAGGGGTACGAGGGCTTCCCCGGCTCGATCTGTTCCTCGGTCAACGAGGTGGTCGTGCACGGTATCCCGGGATCGGCCACCGTGCTCCGCGAGGGTGACCTGGTCTCGGTCGACTGCGGCGCCATCCTCGACGGGTGGCACGGGGACTCCGCCTGGACCTTCGGCGTCGGCGAGCTGGACCCCGATGTCGCCCTCCTCAACCAGGCGACCCGCGAGGTCCTCGAGGAGGGCATCCTGGCGATGTCGCCGGGAAACCGGCTGACCGACGTCTCCCATGCCCTCGAGCTCGCCACCCGCCGCGCGGAACAGCGCCACGGCGTCGCCCTCGGCATCGTCGACGGGTTCGGTGGGCACGGGATCGGGCGTGAGATGCACGAGTGGCCCTTCCTCGCCAACGAGGGAAAGCCGGGCAAGGGGCCGAGGCTCCAGGAGGGGTCGGTCCTGGCCGTCGAACCGATGTTGGTTCTCGGTGGGGAAACCGACACCCGGACCCTGGCGGACGACTGGACCGTCGTCACGGTCGACGGCTCGCCGTCGTCGCACTGGGAGCACACGGTCGCCGTCACCGCCCACGGCCCACGGGTGCTCACCCCCCGCCCCCGAGACTGAGTCCGGTACGGACCGGGCGGCGCCCGGGGGAGCCGTGCCGGTGGCAGACGGGTCCGGGTTAGGGTGTTCCCACTGTCGACCACCGGCCCGAAAGGTCAGGGCATGCCCGTTCACCCACACGTGCGCCGAACCACCACCTCGACGCGCGCGGCGATCGCGGCCACCCTCGCGGTGCTCGTGATCCTGGCCCAGCTCACGGGACCAGCCCCCTCGGCGGGGGCCCAGTCGGTCATGGAGGGCGGAACGGGATCCCTCATGGAGGACCCGCAGCCGGCGCCGTTCTATCACGCCGACCCCGCGGTGCTCGCCGGAGCGGCACTCGGTGAGGTGATCAACACCCGCGTCGTGACCATGCCGGCGTTCGCCGGGTACGAGGTGACGGAGATCGCGTACCGGTCGACCGACACCCGGGATCGTCCGATCCTCGCGACGGCGACGGTGGTCCGGCCGCCCCACGCCCGACCCAACGGGCCGGTCCTGAGCTACCAGCACTACCTGAACGCCCTCGGCCAGCGGTGCGCCCCCACGGAGACCCTGGTCAACCCGACCCTGGAGACCGCGCAGGACAACGCGATGGCGTTCCTCCGCGTCCGGCTGGACCAGGGGTGGACGGTGATCATTCCCGACCATCTCGGGCCCAAGGTGGCCTACCCCGGTGGTCAGCTGTCCGCGCGGATCGTGCTGGACGGGATGCGGGCGGTGCGCGACGACCCCCGCTTCGACGCCCGGGACAGCCGGTTCGGCGCGCTGGGGTATTCCGGCGGAGGCATCGCCAGTGCCTGGGTCTCGGTCATGCACCACGACTACGCGCCGGACGTCAACCTCGTGGGCGTCGCGCAGGGCGGTATCCCGACGGACATGACGACGATGGCCCGGATGATCGGCAACGGGCCGCACCCGGCGTTCGGGTTGGCCTTCGCCGCCGCCGTGGGGATGGCCCGGGAATACCCGGAGGACATCCGACTGGAGGACAGACTCACCCCCGAGGGATGGGCGCTGTTCGAGCAGATGAAGGGGCGGTGCACGGCCTCCCTGCTGTTCTTCGGCGCGTTCCGCTCCGTGCCGCTGGTCCTGCAGGGGGGAGACCTGGTCGCCGAGGAGGGCCTGATGCGCGCGTTCGCCGAGAACAGCGTGCGACTGTCGCCGGTCGCCCCCCGCGTGCCGGTGTTCATGTGGCATTCCCGGACCGACCCGCTGGTGCCCTTCTGGGACGCGGAGGAGACCGCTGCGCGCTACTGCCGCGAGGGGACCCCGCTGACCTGGGAGCCGGGCCTGGCGCCCGAGCATCTCCTCGGCGCGGTGGAGAAGCTGCCGGCGGCGATGAACTGGCTGCAGGAACGGTTCGACGGGGTCCCGGCGGGACGCGCCTGCTACGGATGACCGCCGATTGGCACTGCACCGCGCACTGACGTAGGCTTATACGTCGGTGTGCCCACCAGTGCACCAGAATCCGGTAGATGACATCCGGGGAATCGTGGAGGACCGTTACCAGCATGGCAAAGAAAGACGGAGCCATCGAGGTCGAGGGCCGGGTTGTCGAGCCGTTGCCGAACGCAATGTTCCGCGTCGAGCTCGAGAACGGACACAAGGTCCTGGCGCACATCAGCGGGAAGATGCGGCAGCACTACATCCGCATCCTTCCCGAGGACCGCGTGGTCGTCGAGCTGTCGCCGTACGACCTCACCCGCGGTCGGATCGTCTACCGCTACAAGTAAATCGCTCAACTCCCCGTACCAGCCGCTTCCCGCATCGTCGGCGAGGCGGGTACCACACCCCTGGATGCGGAGGCCAGGGCCCCGGACGGATGCTCATCGTGAGATGACCATGCGCCAGCGGGGACGGTCGGGGAGCAGACCTACCGCACGACGAAAGAGAAACGCCACATGGCACGTCTTGCCGGCGTCGATCTCCCACGCGACAAGCGTATGGAGATCGCGCTCACCTACATTTTCGGCATCGGTCGCACGCGGGCCGTCGAGATCCTCGAGCGGACCGGGATCAGCCCGGACCTGCGCACCAAGGATCTCACCGACGAGCAGCTGACCGTCCTTCGTGACGACATCGAAGGCAACTACAAGGTCGAGGGTGACCTCCGCCGTGAGATCCAGGGCGATATCCGCCGGAAGATCGAGATCGGCAGCTACCAGGGCATCCGCCACCGCCGGGGTCTGCCCGTCCGCGGACAGCGCACCAAGACCAACGCCCGGTCCCGTAAGGGCCCGAAGAAGACCGTCGCCGGAAAGAAGAAGTAATGCCCCCCAAGTCACGCGCTGCGGGCCCCAAGAAGACGGGCCGTCGCAGGGAGAAGAAGAACGTCGCTCACGGCCAGGCCCACATCAAGAGCACGTTCAACAACACGATCGTCTCGATCACCGATCCGTCCGGTGCCGTTCTGGCCTGGGCGTCCTCGGGCCACGTCGGGTTCAAGGGCTCGCGCAAGTCGACGCCCTTCGCCGCTCAGCTCGCCGCCGAGAACGCGGCCCGCAAGGCGCAGGAGCACGGCATGAAGAAGGTCGACGTCTTTGTCAAGGGCCCGGGTTCGGGTCGTGAGACCGCGATCCGTTCACTCCAGGCCGCAGGCCTCGAGGTGGGCACGATCTCCGATGTCACCCCCCAGCCCCACAACGGCTGTCGTCCGCCCAAGCGGCGTCGAGTCTGAGCCGGAAGGAACGTAGAGAACCATGGCACGTTACACCGGCCCCGTCACCCGCAAGTCCCGCCGTCTGGGCGTGGACCTCGTCGGTGGGGACACCGCATTCGAACGTCGGCCCTTCCCGCCCGGCCACCACGGCCGCGCGCGGATCAAGGAGTCCGAGTACCGCACGCAGCTGCAGGAGAAGCAGAAGGCCCGCTTCACCTACGGCGTGATGGAGAAGCAGTTCCGTCGCTACTACGAGGAGGCCAACCGCCGCGGCGGTAAGACCGGTGAGAACCTCCTCCAGATCCTCGAGTCGCGTCTGGACAACGTCGTGTACCGCGCGGGTCTCGCGCAGACGCGTCGCCAGGCACGCCAGCTCGTGAACCACGGCCACTTCCGGGTCAACGACCAGAAGGTGACCATCCCGAGCTACCGGGTCTCGCAGTACGACATCATCGACGTCCGTCCCAAGTCCACCAAGATGGACTGGTTCGAGATCGCCCAGGAGAGCCTCGGCGAGCGTCCCGTCCCGGCGTGGCTGCAGGTCGTCCCCACGACGCTCCGCATCCTCGTCCACCAGCTCCCCGAGCGCGCGCAGATCGACGTGCCGCTGCAGGAGCAGTTGATCGTCGAGCTCTACTCGAAGTGATCCGTCCTCCCTCGTCGCCGGGAGGGCCGCACATCGCGGCCCTCCCGGCGACGGTGGGTTACTACGGCGTCAAATAGCGGACGCCGAGAATCGAAAGAGGTAGCACATGCTCATCTCCCAGCGGCCCACACTCACCGAGGAGGTCGTCTCCGAGAACCGCTCGCGGTTCGTGCTCGAGCCCCTCGAGCCCGGTTTCGGCTACACCATCGGGAACTCGCTGCGTCGCACGCTGCTGTCGTCCATCCCGGGCGCGGCCGTGACCAGCATCCGTATCGAGGGTGTCCTGCACGAGTTCACCACCGTGCCGGGCGTCAAGGAGGATGTCACCGACATCATCCTGAACCTCAAGGGCCTCGTCGTCTCGTCCGTCGAGGACGAGCCGGTCACCATGTACCTCAAGAAGCAGGGCCCGGGCGCCGTCACCGCCGGCGACATCGTCCCGCCCGCGGGCGTCGAGGTGCACAACCCGGACCTGCACATCGCCACCCTCAACGAGAAGGGGCGCCTGGAGATCGAGCTGGTCGTCGAGCGCGGTCGCGGGTACGTCCCCGCCGGGCTCAACAAGGACGCGGGACACGAGATCGGCCGTATCCCGGTCGACTCGATCTACTCGCCCGTGCTCAAGGTGACCTACAAGGTCGAGGCCACCCGTGTGCACCAGCGCACGGACTTCGACCGCCTGGTCCTCGACGTCGAGACCAAGAACTCGATCACCGCGCGTGACGCCCTGGCGTCCGCCGGCAAGACCCTGGTCGAGCTCTTCGGCCTGGCGCGGGAGCTCAACGACGAGGCCGAGGGCATCGAGATCGGGCCCAGCCCGGCCGAGGCCGATCACATCGCCGCCTACGGCATGCCGATCGACGACCTGGACCTGTCCGTCCGGTCCTACAACTGCCTCAAGCGAGAGGGAGTCCACACCGTGGGCGAGCTCGTGGCGCGCAGTGAGTCCGACCTGCTCGACATCCGCAACTTCGGTCAGAAGTCGATCGACGAGGTCAAGGTCAAGCTCGTGGAGCTCGGCCTGTCGCTCAAGGATGCGCCCCCCGGGTTCGATCCCGCCTCGGTCGCCGGTTATGACGCCGAGACCGGCACGTGGACCGACGAGGGTGGCGAGGATTACGCCGAGACCGAGCAGCTCTGACGAGCTCTCAGCACACCATTCCTAGGAGAATCTGATGCCCAAGCCCAAGAAGGGCGCCCGCCTCGGCGGATCCGCTTCCCACCAGCGGCTCATCCTCTCGAACCTGGCCACCCAGCTGTTCGAGCACGATGCGATCCGCACCACGGAGACCAAGGCGAAGCTGCTTCGTCCGTACGCGGAGAAGCTCATCACCAAGGCCCGTCGTGGCACGCTGGCCGACCGTCGTGAGGCCGCCAAGGTCATCCGCGACAAGGACGTCCTGCACAAGCTGTTCGCCGAGATCGGCCCCCGGGTCGCGAACCGCGACGGCGGCTACACCCGGATCGTCAAGCTCGAGAACCGCAAGGGCGACAACGCGCCCATGGCGATGATCGCGCTCGTCACCGAGGAGCTCGCCTCCGCCGAGGCCTCCCGTGCCACCCGTGCCGCCGCCTCCAAGAAGGCCGCGGCTCCGGCGGAGCCCGCCGAGGAGACCACGGACGAGGTGACCGCCGAGGCCGAGGCCAACAGCCCGATCGCCGATCAGGTCGAGGCCGCGGACGACGCCGACGTGGACACCGCCGAGGAGACTGCCGACGCCGTGTCCGAGGACACGACCCACGCCACCAGCGAGGACACCGACAAGGCCTGAGTCATCGAGGGCCGATCCGTCCCGGATCCGGTGTGAGGGGCCCCGCCCGCCGCGTCATGCGGAGGGCGGGGCCCCTCGTCGTCCAGAGCCCCGTCGTTCAGAGTCCCGTCGTTGAGGGCCCCGTCGCTCACAGCACCGCGCCGACGGCCTCCGCCATCGCCACGTGCCCCGCCTGCGTCGGGTGCATGGGATGCGACCGGGTCTCCTGCCCGGTGAAGTCGGTGTACCGCTCCGTGGCGGGCGCGCACGCGCTCCGTTCGGCGGCGTCCTCGGGCAGCACCACGTCCGCGCCCGCCCGATCGGCGGCGTCCGCCACGATCATGTTGATCCGCTCGGTCACGTGGCGTGTCCACGTGACGTCCCCGGGGCTCATCCCGGAGACGAACTCGCACCCGCCGTCGTCGGGGACCAGCGGCAGGTAGGCGGTGGTGACGACCCGCGCGTCGGGGGAGCGGTCGCGGATCCCTTCGTACACCCGGTCCAGCCGGTCGCCGAGCGCGTCGAGTTGATCGGTCACCGTGGACTCGAGCCGGTCGCGGCACGGCGCCCCGGTCTCCGCCCGTGGGGTCTGGACGATGCAGCCCACCATCGCGCCGAATTCGATGTCGTTCCCGCCGATCGACAGCGTGACCAGGTCCGTGTCGGGGGTCAGTGCGTCGAACTGGGGAGGCGTCTCAGGGATCTGCGGTTCGGTCATGTCGGTCGTCTCTGCGCCACCACACGTCACGTCGACGAGTTCTCCCACGTTCTGGCGCTCGGCGAGGAGAGACGCGTAGTTCGCGGTGGACCGCAGGCACCGGTCGGGCCCGCTGGTGGGGGCGTCCGTGGCGCCGAGGGCGGCGAACGAGTCGCCCAGGGCCACGTAGCGGGCGTAGGTCGGGCCGGCGTCGGGGTCGAGTTCGGTGACGGCCGTTGGTGGAC
>NZ_JADDKI010000158.1:0-5589 GCF_015356725.1 Dietzia sp. SYD-A1 | reverse complement strand
TGAAGTTGTGTTCGGCGGTGACCTACTCTCCCACACCCTCTCGAGTGCAGTACCATCGGCGCTGGCAGGCTTAGCTTCCGGGTTCGGAATGGGACCGGGCGTTTCCCTGCCGCTATGGCCGCCGTAACTCTGTGAAACAAGGCCCGACCCGCGGTGGTGCGGGGGGTGTGTTGTTTCAGATACTGCACAGTGGACGCGGTGCGATTCTTTTGGCTTGAGTGTGTGTAAGCCCTCGGCCGATTAGTACCGGTCACCTCCACGCATTGCTGCGCTTCCAGTTCCGGCCTATCAACCCCATGGTCTGTGGGGGGCCTTAACCACGCAAGGTGGTGAGAAACCTCATCTTGGAACAGGCTTCCCGCTTAGATGCTTTCAGCGGTTATCCCTTCCGAACGTAGCTAACCAGCGATGCTCCTGGTGGAACAACTGGCACACCAGAGGTTCGTCCGTCCCGGTCCTCTCGTACTAGGGACAGCCTTCCTCAAGTTTCTTACGCGCGCGGCGGATAGAGACCGAACTGTCTCACGACGTTCTAAACCCAGCTCGCGTGCCGCTTTAATGGGCGAACAGCCCAACCCTTGGGACCTACTCCAGCCCCAGGATGCGACGAGCCGACATCGAGGTGCCAAACCATCCCGTCGATATGGACTCTTGGGGAAGATCAGCCTGTTATCCCCGGGGTACCTTTTATCCGTTGAGCGACACCGCTTCCACTTGCCGGTGCCGGATCACTAGTCCCGACTTTCGTCCCTGCTCGACGTGTCAGTCTCACAGTCAAGCTCCCTTGTGCACTTGCACTCAACACCTGATTGCCATCCAGGCTGAGGGAACCTTTGGGCGCCTCCGTTACTCTTTGGGAGGCAACCGCCCCAGTTAAACTACCCACCAGGCACTGTCCCTAACCCAGATCATGGGCCGAGGTTAGACGTCCAATACGATCAGAGTGGTATTTCAACAACGACTCCACACACACTGGCGTGCATGCTTCACAGTCTCCCACCTATCCTACACAAACCGAATCGAACGCCAATACCAAGCTATAGTAAAGGTCCCGGGGTCTTTTCGTCCTGCCGCGCGTAACGAGCATCTTTACTCGTAATGCAATTTCGCCGAGTCTGTGGTCGAGACAGCAGAGAAGTCGTTACGCCATTCGTGCAGGTCGGAACTTACCCGACAAGGAATTTCGCTACCTTAGGATGGTTATAGTTACCACCGCCGTTTACTGGGGCTTAAATTCTCAGCTTCGCCTTGCGGCTAACCGGTCCTCTTAACCTTCCAGCACCGGGCAGGCGTCAGTCCGTATACATCGACTTACGTCTTCGCACGGACCTGTGTTTTTAGTAAACAGTCGCTTCTCTCTGGTCTCTGCGACCACACCCAGCTCCCACCGCGAGGGTGTTCACCGGGCATGGCCCCCCTTCTCCCGAAGTTACGGGGGTATTTTGCCGAGTTCCTTAACCACAGTTCTCTCGATCGCCTTGGTATTCTCTACCTGATCACCTGTGTCGGTTTGGGGTACGGGCCGTGTATGAACTCACTAGAGGCTTTTCTCGGCAGCATAGGATCACTGAATTCCCCACAACGGGTACGCATCAAGTCTCAGCCTTCATGTGACACGGATTTGCCTATGTCACGGCCTACACTCTTACACCAGTACAACCACTGACTGGCCCAGCTACCTTCCTGCGTCACCCCATCGCTTGGCTACTACCAGATCAGGTCCCGCGCATCCAGTCCACGTCATCCCGAAGGATGCTCCAGGACGTTCAGGGCGGTTAGTATCACTGATTCACCATGGGCGCGCATACACGGGTACGGGAATATCAACCCGTTGTCCATCGACTACGCCTGTCGGCCTCGCCTTAGGTCCCGACTCACCCTGGGCAGATTAGCTTGACCCAGGAACCCTTGATCATTCGGCGGACGAGTTTCTCACTCGTCATTCGCTACTCATGCCTGCATTCTCACTCGTGTGGCCTCCACGCCTGGATCACTCCGACGCTTCTATGGCCACACGACGCTCCCCTACCCACCCACACACCTGCCCGGAGGAGGTTCTCGTGTGAGTGCCGCGGCTTCGGCGGTGTACTTGAGCCCCGCTAAATTGTCGGCGCAGGACCACTTGACCAGTGAGCTATTACGCACTCTTTCAAGGGTGGCTGCTTCTAAGCCAACCTCCTGGCTGTCTCAGCGATCCCACATCCTTTTCCACTTAGTACACGCTTAGGGGCCTTAGCCGGCGATCTGGGCTGTTTCCCTCTCGACTATGAAGCTTATCCCCCACAGTCTCACTGCCGCACTCTCACACCTCGGCATTCGGAGTTTGGCTGACGTCAGTAACCTTGTAGGGCCCATCGGCCATCCAGTAGCTCTACCTCCGAGGTGAAACATGCGACGCTGCACCTAAATGCATTTCGGGGAGAACCAGCTATCACGGAGTTTGATTGGCCTTTCACCCCTACCCACAACTCATCCCCTCAGTTTTCAACCTAAGTGGGTTCGCGCCTCCACGACGTCTTACCGTCGCTTCACACTGGCCATGGGTAGATCACTCCGCTTCGGGTCTAGAGCATGCCACTACGATCGCCCTATTAGGACTCGCTTTCGCTACGGCTTCCCCACACGGGTTAACCTCGCGACATACCACTAACTCGCAGGCTCATTCTTCAAAAGGCACGCCATCAGCCCCGAAAGGCCTCTGACGGATTGTAAGCACACGGTTTCAGGTACTATTTCACTCCCCTCCCGGGGTACTTTTCACCATTCCCTCACGGTACTAATCCGCTATCGGTCACCAAGGAGTATTTAGGCTTACCGGGTGGTCCCGGCAGATTCACAGCAGATTTCACGGGCCCGCTGCTACTTGGGAACACAAATCGCCCAGCCACAAAGTTTTCAGGTACGGGACTCTCACCCTCTACGGCCGACCCTTCCAAGTCGTTCCCCTAACCCGCGGACTATCAAGCGCCTGATCCGGCAGAACCAGGACATCATGCCCCACAACACCACACACGCAACCCCTGCCGGGTATCACACGCATGCGGTTTAGCCTCTTCCGCGTTCGCTCGCCGCTACTGACGGAATCACTGTTGTTTTCTCTTCCTGCGGGTACTGAGATGTTTCACTTCCCCGCGTTCCCTCCACACACCCTATGTATTCAGATGCGGGTAACACGCCATCACGCGCGCTGGGTTCCCCCATTCGGACACCCTCGGATCACAGCTCGGTTGGCAGCTCCCCGAGGCTTATCGCAGCCTCCTACGTCCTTCATCGGCTCTTGGTGCCAAGGCATCCACCGTGTGCTCTTACACACTTACATTCACAAACAATTAAAGATGCTCGCGTCCACTGTGCAGTTCTCAAACAACACACACCAACCCCACCCACACCCCGGCCAACCAGCCAGGACATCTCGGGAATCAGTGCCACCAGAAACAACCAGACCCAGCACAAACCAGGCCCAACGGTGTTGTCTCAGACACCCAACAGTGTGTTTCATCCGGACCACGCTCCCCCCACACGCCGGCCCTGAGCCGACGCCCGAAGATCAAGGCGAGTCCTACGCGATAGTGTTCCACCCAATGAGCCACCCGGCGCGCCACACTCGGACGCGAACCAGGCGCAAACTCTGACCACACCCAACAGGCATGGTGAGTGCTCCTTAGAAAGGAGGTGATCCAGCCGCACCTTCCGGTACGGCTACCTTGTTACGACTTCGTCCCAATCGCCGATCCCACCTTCGACGGCTCCCTCCACAAGGGTTAGGCCACCGGCTTCGGGTGTTACCGACTTTCATGACGTGACGGGCGGTGTGTACAAGGCCCGGGAACGTATTCACCGCAGCAATGCTGATCTGCGATTACTAGCGACTCCGACTTCATGGGGTCGAGTTGCAGACCCCAATCCGAACTGAGACTAGCTTTAAGGGATTCGCTCCACCTCACGGTCTCGCAGCCCTCTGTACTAGCCATTGTAGCATGTGTGAAGCCCTAGACATAAGGGGCATGATGATTTGACGTCATCCCCACCTTCCTCCGAGTTGACCCCGGCAGTCTCTCACGAGTCCCCACCATAACGTGCTGGCAACATGAGACAGGGGTTGCGCTCGTTGCGGGACTTAACCCAACATCTCACGACACGAGCTGACGACAACCATGCACCACCTGTATACAAGCCACAAGGGAAACGACATCTCTGCCGTCGTCCTGTATATGTCAAGCCTAGGTAAGGTTCTTCGCGTTGCATCGAATTAATCCACATGCTCCGCCGCTTGTGCGGGCCCCCGTCAATTCCTTTGAGTTTTAGCCTTGCGGCCGTACTCCCCAGGCGGGGCGCTTAATGCGTTAGCTACGGCACGGAATCCGTGGAAGGACCCCACACCTAGCGCCCACCGTTTACGGCATGGACTACCAGGGTATCTAATCCTGTTTGCTCCCCATGCTTTCGCTCCTCAGCGTCAGTTACTACCCAGAGACCCGCCTTCGCCACCGGTGTTCCTCCTGATATCTGCGCATTTCACCGCTACACCAGGAATTCCAGTCTCCCCTGTAGTACTCAAGTCAGCCCGTATCGCCTGCACGCCCCCAGTTGAGCTGGAGGATTTCACAGACGACGTGACAAACCGCCTACGAGCTCTTTACGCCCAGTAATTCCGGACAACGCTCGCACCCTACGTATTACCGCGGCTGCTGGCACGTAGTTGGCCGGTGCTTCTTCTGCAGGTACCGTCACTCTCGCTTCGTCCCTACTGAAAGGAGTTTACAATCCGAAGACCGTCATCCCCCACGCGGCGTCGCTGCATCAGGCTTCCGCCCATTGTGCAATATTCCCCACTGCTGCCTCCCGTAGGAGTCTGGGCCGTGTCTCAGTCCCAGTGTGGCCGATCACCCTCTCAGGCCGGCTACCCGTCGTCGCCTTGGTAGGCCATTACCCCACCAACAAGCTGATAGGCCGCGGACTCATCCTGCACCGAAAAACTTTCCAACCCCCACCATGCGGCAGGAGCTCATATCCGGTATTAGACCCGGTTTCCCAGGCTTATCCCGAAGTGCAGGGCAGATTACCCACGTGTTACTCACCCGTTCGCCACTCGTGTACCCCCGAAAGGGCCTTACCGTTCGACTTGCATGTGTTAAGCACGCCGCCAGCGTTCGTCCTGAGCCAGGATCAAACTCTCCATAAAAGCTTCTCAGCACTACAAAAAGCACAATCCAAGCAAAAAACAAACCAAAAAACTGGCTGTTTCCAAAAAACGCGACCCCCACGACAGGGATGTGAAAGGGTCGCAACCAAACAAAAAATTTGGCACTATCACAAACAAAACACACTGTTGAGTTCTCAAACAACACCACCACACCGCTCCCCGGACAGTCACCGACCACCCAGATCACGAGGGTTCTACATCAACCGCCACCCTTTTCGGGGCAACTTCTCCAGCCTAGCGCACGCGGCCCACCCGGTCAAACCAGGCAACCCACCACCATCCGGAGCACGCCGCCTCCACCAGCCCGAACCTCCCGGCCCGCACCCGCTCTCGGCGACCTCCAATAAGTTACGCAGACGTGAACCCAAACGCAAATCGCCAGGTCA
>NZ_JADDKI010000157.1:0-31465 GCF_015356725.1 Dietzia sp. SYD-A1 | reverse complement strand
GTGCGGTACGGGGGGAGGTCATCATGTGCTCCTGTGAGTGCGGGGGTGGGGTCCCCGAGTGGGGGACAACGGCTCTCAGCGTAAGCCAAGAAAGTCCTGAGGAAGCGCTGATTGGCCGAGACGGCCGCACCCGCCGACCACGGTGGTCGGCGGGTGCGGGGATCAGGCCGTGCGTGAACGAGGCGTGGTCCGCCGGGGCGATCATCGAAAGACCATGCGCCCGGGGGTGACGACACCCGGACTACGAGCTGTGGCCCCGCAGTGCCTCCAGCCGCTCGTGCGCCTGCGTCATGATCCGCTGGATCAGCTCGTCGCAGCTGGGCAGGTCCTCGATCATGCCCACGACCTGTCCGGAGGCCAGCACGCCGGCCTCTGTGTTGCCCTCTACCAGGCCGGCCTTGAGCAGCATCGGGGTGTTGGCGGCCATGACGATCTGCTGCCAGGTGCGGTCGGAGGCCTTCTTCATGTTGAGGCCGTCCCGGGCGAGCGTCTGCCACTTCATACCGGTCATCGACTTGAACTTGTTGGCGTTCTGCACCGCGGCGAGCATCCCCTTGACGGGGCTGCCCGACTCGAGGGCGTCGACCAGGCCGGTGCGCAGGACGCGGTGCGGCATCCCGTCGACGCGGGTGGACACGACGGTGTCCTGGAGTCCCTTGTCCAGGTATTGCCTCTTGACCGCGTCCGGGACGCGGGAGTCGCTGGTGAGCAGGAAGCGTGTGCCCATGGCGACGCCCGCGGCGCCGTAGGCGAGCGCGGCCACCAGGCCGCGGCCGTCGAAGAAGCCTCCGCCGGCGATGACCGGGATGGAGGTGTTGCCGGCACCGCCGAGGGCGTCGATGACGCTGGGCAACAACAGCGTCGTGGCGACGGGGCCGGTGTGCCCCCCGCCCTCTCCGCCCTGGACGATCACGGCGTCCGCACCCCAGGAGGCCACCTTGACGGCGTGCTTCGCCGCGCCGATGGAGGGGATGACGACGAGGCCGTTGTCCTTGAGGTGCGCGATCAACTCGGGCTTGGGCGCGAGGGCGAACGACGCCACCTTCACGCCGTGACTGATCATCAGCTCGCATCGCTCGGCGGCGTCCTCGGCATCGGCGCGGAGGTTGACCCCGAAGGGGCGGGTGGTCAGCTCCCTGGTGCGAAGGATCGCGTTCTCGAGCTCCGGATACGTCATCGTGGCCGAAGCGATGATCCCCAGCCCTCCGGCGTTGGCGGTGGCCGCGGTCAGCTCGGGTCCGGAGACCCAGCCCATGCCCGTCTGGACGATCGGGTACTCCACCCCGACCAGCTCGGTGAAGGCCGTGGCGATGGTCGGCGCGCTCATGCGGTCGGCACCTCGCGGTCGCGGAACCCGCGGGGGTCCAGCACGTCACGGATGAGGCGCAGCTCCTCCGCCGAGGGATCGCGGGTGACGCCGGCCTCGGACAGGCCCTCGATCTCGAAGCCGGTGTTCTCCGCGACCTCCTCGGCGGTGACGCCCGGGTGCAGGCTCAGCGCGCGCATCCCGTGGTCGGTCCCGCCGAAGTCGAACACGCCGAGGTTTGTCACCACTCGGTGCAGGTGGTGGTACCGGAAGGCGGGGTCCCCCGGGGTGTACCGGTCGTAGCCCACTCCGCAGACGATGTCGACCTTCCCGGTGAAGACGCGGGTGGAGTGCTTGCCCACCCAATAGCTGGTCGCGTGGTTGAGCGAGTTGCCGGGCGCACCCCGCAGGCCGAACATCTGTCGCGAGGGCTTCTGGACGTCGTCGCCGAAGGCGGAGAGGTTCTGGTTGCCGAAGCGGTCGATCTGGTTGGCGCCCATCACCACGTGGCGGGTGCCGGCCTGCAGGACGTCGAACACCCGGGGGAAGGGGATGTATCCCTCGAAGTCGATGACCTTTCCCAGCGGCGGGGTCTGGCCGAGGAAGCGGTACTCACCGTCGGTGATGAGCAGGTCCGGCTCGGTGGTCAGCCGCGCGAGCCGCGCCCCGATGGTGGCCATCGGGGTCATGGGCGAGGCGAAGATCTCCCCGGCGCCGGCGAAGATCTCCGCGCACGCGATGGCGCAGTACTCGGCCCTGCTGATGGACTGAGTGGTGGCGGGCTGTGTGGCGGGGTCGGTCATCGCGTGGCTCCCTTGTCTGCGGCAGCGGCGGCCTTCTCGGCGGCGGCCTTCTCCGCGAACGCCGAGACCGCCCTCTGGTACTCCTCCTCGGACCCGGACAGGAACTCGGAGACGAAGTCCGCCCACGACGCGTCGTCCCTGGCACAGGAGGCGTAGTGCTTCTGGAACGCCTCGTCGCGGCCGTAACCGCCGGCAAAGGTGAAGTGCGCGCCGTTCGGGGCTTCGGAGACGGTGTCCACGAACATGCGGCTGAGGAGCATGCGTTGGGGACCGACCTCGGTCATCAGCGCGTCGGCGGAATCCACGACCTCGTCGACCTCGAGCAGGACGGTGTCGGCGGCCATGGCGTAGAGGTCGTCGAAGTACCCGTCGACGCCCGTGAAGGCCGCGTTGCCGTGCCTGTCGGCCTTGTCCAGGTGGATCAGCGCGGCGTCCATCCGAAGGGCCGGCATCGCCACGAGGGTCTCGGTCCGTCCGTCCGCCGGATACGGCGAGTCGACGGTCTTGAGTTCGTCCCCCCAGAAGCGGAACACGTCCGAGCCGAGACCGGCGCGGGTGGGTAGGAACGGCAGGCGGTGCGCGGCGGCGGTGAGGCCGGCCCGGACCATGCCCTCGTCCATCTCGCGGGCGACGATCGAGCCCTCGGTGCGGCGGCGGGCGAACCACGGGTCGTAGAACGGGGCGGAGTCGAGTGACACGAAGCCGTAGTAGGCCTTGGAGACCTTCCCGGCTGAGCAGAGCAACCCCAGGTCGGGGCCGCCGAAGGAGACCACGGTGAGGTCGGTGAGGTCCTCCCGGCGGAGGATCGCCCGGACGAGCGCCATGGGCTTGCGCCGCGAGCCCCATCCGCCGATACCGATGGTCATTCCGCTGCGCAGGCGCGAGACGGCCTCGTCGATACTGGTGCGTTTGTCGCGCGGGGTGGGGGTCGTCGTCACTTGTTCTCGCCCGTCCTCTCGGCTCGATCGGCTCGTTTATCCAGGTTCGTCCCGCTCTTGACGAACTCGTCGCGGTGCTCGTCGGCCACGCCGGCGAGGTTGAGTTCGAAGGTGAAGCCCTGCTCCATCCGATAGGAGGACTTCACGTCGACGGGATCGATGTGGTTGATGGCCTCTTTGGCCGCCCGTATCACACGGGTGTCCTTCGCGGCGATCGTCTCGGCGAGCTCCCGGGCGGCCGCGTCGAGCCGGTCGCGGGGGACCACTTCGTAGACCGTGCCCCACTGGTGCAGTTGCTGCGCGGTGACGGTGCGGGAGGTGAAGTACAGGGTGCGCATCATGTGCGGGGGGACCATTCGGGCCAGGTGGGTGGCGGCCCCGAGCGCTCCCCGGTCCACCTCGGGGAGGCCGAAGACCGCGTCGTCGGAGGCGACGATGCAGTCCGCGTTCCCCACGAGCCCGATCCCGCCGCCGACACAGAAGCCGTTCACCGCGGCGATCACGGGGACCGCGCACTCGTACACCGCGTTGAAGGCCACGTAGCACCCGCGGTTGGCGGCGAGCAGGTGGTCGAAGCCCTCGAAGTTCTGCATTTCCTTGATGTCCACGCCGGCGTTGAACCCACGGCCCTCGGCCCGGAGGATCACCACGTGGACCCCCGGGTCGCGACCGGCGGCGAGGATCTGCTCGCCGAGCTCGAACCACCCCGCCGAGGGTATGGCGTTGACGGGGGGGAAGTCGACGGTGACGGTCGCGATGCCGTCTGCTCCCCTGTCGACGGTGATGCCCATGGTGCTCCCTTCGCACGCCGCCGCTGTGGTTCAGCGGGCGGGTGACTGACCAAACGCTTGCTTGGTAGGCTAGCACGCATGTCGCACATCGATCTGGGTCTGGCGGGCAGGGTCGTCCTCGTCACGGGCGGCGTCCGTGGCGTCGGCGCGGGGATCAGCAGAGTCTTCCGAGAAGCCGGTGCCGTCGTCGTCACCTGCGCGCGGCGCCCCGCGGACGAGGGGTCCGACGTCGGCGATCTCGAGTTCCACTCGGTCGATCTCCGGGACCCCGAGGCGGTTCGCGCGATGGTGGAGCGGATCGTGGATCGGCACGGTCGGTTGGACGTCGTGATCAACAACGCCGGCGGTGCCCCGTTCGCCCTGGCGGCCGATGCCAGCGCCAATTTCCACGCCAAGATCGTCGCGCTGAACCTGTTGTCCGCGCTCACGGTGGCCCAGGAGGCGAGCCGGGTGATGCAGCCGGCCGGAGGAGCGATCGTCAACATCTCGTCGGTCTCCGGACACCGGCCCTCACCCGGAACGGCGTCCTACGGCGCGGCCAAGGCGGGCATCGACTCGCTGACGCAGTCCCTGGCCGTCGAGTGGGCGCCCGCGGTGCGGATCAACTCGGTCGTCGTGGGACCGGTCAAGACCGAACTCGCCGAAATGCACTACGGGGACTCCGACGGCGTCGCCGCGGTCGACGCCACCATTCCCATGGGTCGCATGGCCGACCCGCGGGATGTGGGGCAGGCGGCCGCCTTCCTGGCCTCGCCGCTGGCGGCCTACATCACCGGAGCCGAGCTCCTGGTCCACGGGGGCGGCGAGAAGCCGGCGTTCCTCTCGGCGTCCAACGCCAACACCACGTCCTGACAGTCCCGGCCATCACGTCGGCGAACACCACGTCGAGGCCGAACAACACATCGAGGAGAACCATGGGAATCTGCGACGGACGCGTCGTCATCGTCACCGGCGCCGGCCGCGGAATCGGCCGGGAGCACGCCCTGGCCTTCGCGGCAGAGGGCGCGAAGGTCGTGGTCAACGACCTCGGCGCCGGCCTCGACGGATCGGACGTGGGGGAATCCCCGGCCGAGCAGGTGGTGGAGGAGATCCGGGCCGCCGGCGGTGAGGCCGTGGTCAACGGGAACGACATCTCCTCCTGGGACGGGGCACGGGAACTGGTCCACCAGGCGATCGACCACTTCGGGGGGCTCGACGTGCTGGTCAACAACGCCGGTTTCCTCCGGGACAAGATGCTCGTCGGTATGGGGGAGCAGGACTGGGACACCGTGATCAACGTCCACCTCAAGGGTCACTTCGCGCCGCTGCGGCACGCCGCCGAGTACTGGCGCGCCGAATCGAAGGCCGGCCGCCCCCGCCGGGCCAGGGTCATCAACACCTCCTCGGGGGCCGGGCTCTTCGGTTCGGTCGGACAGGGGAACTACGCCACCGCGAAAGCCGGAATCGCGCTGCTGACCATCCAGACCGCCGCGGAGATGAAGGGGTACGGCGTCACCGCCAACGCGATCGCTCCTGCTGCTCGTACCCGCATGACCACCTCCGCCGGGGAGGGCATGGCGTCACAGATGGCGGCGCCCGAGGACGGGTCCTTCGACGCGATGGACCCCGCCAACATCTCGCCGTTGGTCGTGTGGCTCGGGTCGGCGGAGTCGGATGAGGTCACCGGGCGTGTGTTCGAGGTCGAGGGCGGGAAGGTCACCGTGTGCGACGGGTGGCAGCGCGCCGCGACCGAGGACAAGGGCGCGAAGTGGGACCCGGCAGAGCTCGGATCCGTGGTGCCGCGACTGCTCGCCGCGTCCCCGTCGCCGGTGCCGGTGTACGGCGCTCGCTGAGCCGAGCGGCCCGGTCCGGGTCGGGGTCATCCGACGAGGGAACGGAGAAGGAGCCCCGCACCGTGATGGTGCGGGGCTCCTTCGCCATGCCCCGGTTCAGGGCTCCGTGCCCGGATCAACGCCCGGGGTCAGGTGCTCAGTTCTCGGGATCCGGGCAGTTCTGGGCGTCGACCGATCCGGCGCCCGCGAGCTGGTCGACCTGCTCCTGCGGGAGGTCGCAGATCGTGGGCAGCGGCGGCAGGCCCGGCAGCGGCGGCAGGGCGGGAAGCGCCACGCCACCGTTGATCGCCGCGCCGGCGAGTACGAGCGTGCCACCCAGCGAGAGGACCGGCAGGAGTGCGACCCCCGAACCGCCCTCGCCACCCAGGCTGGCGGCGGCCTCCAGGGAACCGGCCTCGCCGATCGCCGATCCGAGGTTCGTCGATCCGACGCCCTGCAGGGAACCGTTCTCCAGCGAACCGGTGAGCGCGGTGAGCGACCCGTTGACCGCGGTGAGCTCTCCGAAGGACCCGGTCAGGACTTCGGCGCTGCCGCCGGTCGAGCCGGTGATGAGGTCCGAGCTCTGGCCCGTGGAGCCGCTGTTGCCCGAGAGGGACCCGGAGACCTCCTCGATGGAGCCGGACAGCGCGGGCAGGATGCCGCCCTCGGCGATCGACCCGATGATCGGGTCGGCGGAGTTGCTCTCCACCGAGCCGGCGAGCTGATTGGCCGACCCGTTGGTCAGCGAGCCGGCGATCCCTTCGCCGACGAGCTCTGCGGAGCCGCCGATGCCGGCCGTCGAACCGTCCGGGAAGTTGGCGGACAACGGGGGGAGCTCCGCGGACCCACCGAGGAAGTTGAGCTCGGTGGACAGCGGCGCCATACCCAGCGACCCCATGCCCTCGGACCCGGTGAGGGGCGCGAGATCGGACGAGGTGAACTCGGCGGAACCGCCGAGAAGATCGAGCTCCGTCGAGAGCGGGGTCATCCCGAGGGAGCCGATCTCCGTCGACCCGAACTCGGCGGAGCCGCCCAGGAGTTCCGTGGACAGCGGCGTCATGCCGGTCGATCCCACGTCCCCGGAGCCCACCAGCAGTTCGGTGGAGAGCGGGGCCATGCCCACCGATCCGACGAGCGGCGCCAGGTCGGAGGAGGTGAACTCGGCGGAGCCGCCGAGCAGGTCGGTGGACAGCGGGGCCATGCCGGCCGAGCCGACCTCGGTGGAACCGAATTCGGCCGACCCGAACTCGGCCGACCCTCCGAGCAGGTCGGTGGACAGGGGGGCCATGCCGGTGGAGCCGACCTCGGCCGAGCCGCCGAGCAGGTCCAGCTGCGTGGACAGCGGAGCGAGGTCCGAGGAGGTGAACTCGGCGGAGCCGCCGAGCAGGTCGGTGGACAGCGGGGCCATCCCGAGTGAGCCGATGTCGGTGGAGCCGAACTCGGCCGAACCGCCGAGCAGGTCCGAGCTGCCCGGGAGCTCCGCAGACCCGCCGAGCAGGTCGGTGGACAGCGGGGGGAGCTCGGAGGAGGCGGGCAGCTCGGCGGAGCCGCCGAGGAGGTCGGTGGACAGCGGCATCATGCCGAGTGAGCCGATGTCGGTGGAGCCGAACTCGGCCGAGCCGCCGAGAAGGTCCGAGCTGCCCGGGAGTGCGGCCGATCCGCCGAGCAGGTCCGAGCTGCCCGGCAGCTCAGCCGATCCGCCGAGCAGGTCCGAGCTGCCCGGCAGCTCAGCCGATCCGCCGAGCGGGTCCGAGCTCCCCGGCAGGGCCGTGGACCCGGCGAGGGGCTCGGAGCTGAGAGCGGGCAGGTCGGCGGAACCGCTGAGCGGATCCAGGCCGGCCGAGCCCCCGTCGAGGTCTCCGATGGAGCCGGTGATCGGGCCGAGCGCGTCGATGATGCTGCCCAGATCCTGCGCGTTGGCCGTGCCGTGGACGCCGGACGCGGCGAGGAGTACTGATGCCGCGACCGCGGCGGCCCTGGTGGGCTTGTTCATGGGGGAGGTCCTTTCGGTGGTGTGACCCCTCGGACGACTGGATCCTGCGGATCCGGGTCCGGACTTCTAACGCGCATAAGAATCCTCTAAGGCTGAGTGGGTGTCAACGTTTTGCTCAGGAAGTGGTACTGAAGTGACGGATGAGGTGATAATGGACTGATAAATGGCCGTCGCGAGCAGTAAGTGGAATAAGAGAACATCCAGGGCCACGACAACGGCCGGGGCCTCTCGAGAGGAGAGGCCCCGGCCGGGGCGGCGGTCTCGCAGTCAGCCGGTCGGTTCGCAGATCACCACCGGGATCACCCTGCTCGTGTTGGCCTGGTAGGACGCGAAGTCGGTGTAGCGCTCGACGAGTCGGGGCCAGAGCTCGGCGCGCTCCTCCGCGGTCGCCTCCCTCGCCGTCATGGCCCGGGTCCTCCGCCCCACCTGGATGGTGACCTCCGGGTTCGCCAGGATGTTCCGGTACCACTGCGGGTGTGTGGGCAGTCCCCCCTGGGAGGCGACCAGCAGGACCCGGTCACCGTCCGGGAGGTGGAGCAGCGGCACTGTTCGCGGTTCGCCGGACCTGCGCCCCGTCGTCGTCACCAGACAGACCGGAACCGGCGCCGTGAGTGCCGATCCCACCCTCCAGTTGCCGCCGATGCGGCCGCCGGAGACGCGGTAGGACCAGGTGTTGACCCGGGACATCACCTTGATGACGCCGAGAACCCACGGCTTGGAGCGCCGGGGATCGTCCACGCCGGTCTCCACCCCGGGGTGGCTCTCGCTCACTTCGAGCTCGACAGCGGTGCGCGGACGATCACGTGCTTGCCCGGGAAGAACGCCGCCAACTCGCGTCGGCTCTCCTTGAGTGCCGCCAGGCCGAAGCCCTTCTTGCGCTCGTCGGGGTGGATCCAGATGGCCACGTCGACATCGCCGTCGTCGATCTGCTCGCCGAAGACCAGGCCCACCGGTTGGTCGCGGGAGGTGTCCACGGCGACGAACCACATCGCCGACTCGCTCTCGATCCGTGCCAGGCCCGCCTTTCGCTCCTCCTCCGTCTTCTGCTGGTCCCACTCGCCGGCCGTCGCGGACGTCTCGTCCGACGAGCGCGAATGGTAGAGGTCGGAGTGGTCTGCAGTGTCGCGGAACGGGAACAGGGCGAAGCCGTGTGGCCCCGCACCGACCGGGTGGTTGGTCGTGTGTCCGACGAACGCCTCCAGTGGCGTCTTCAGTACCTCGCGTGCCTCGTCGACGGGCACCGCCAGCAGGTGTGCGATCGCCTCCGCCGCGTCCTCCGCGCCGTTGGCGGAGGAGATGGCGGCGAAGACCTCGCTCCGGCGGGCTGCGGCTGTCTCGATGGTGGTGCTGCTCATGTCAGATCCTCTCGATGATGCTCGCCGAGGCCTGGGCGCCGCCCGCGCACATCGTGATGAGGGCGCGTTCGCCGTCCGTTCGCTCGAGCTCGTGCAGGGCGGTCGTGATGAGCCTAGACCCGGTGCTCCCCACAGGATGTCCGATCGCGATGGCGCCCCCGTTGACGTTGACCTTGTCCATGTCCGGACCGTGCACGGCGGCCCAGCTGAGCAGCACCGAGGCGAAGGCCTCGTTGCATTCGAAGAGATCGAAGTCGGCGATGGACATGCCCGAGCGGTCGAGCACGCGCTGGGTGGCCTGGACGGGGCCGTCGAGGTGGTACTCGGGCTCGCCTCCGACCAGTGCCTGGTGGACGATCCGGGCGCGGGGCCGGAGCCCGTGTGCCTTTGCGACGTCCTCGTCCATGAGTAGCACCGCGGCAGATCCGTCCGACATCTGGCTGGAGGTGCCGGCGGTGTGCAGGCCGCCCTCGAGTACCGGCTTCAGGCCGGCGAGCGCCTCCGCGGTGGTCTCACGCAGGCCCTGGTCCCGGGTGACGGTCACCGTCTCGCCGGTATAGGTTCCGTCCCTCAGGCGTTCGGGGGCGTCGACGCCGAAGGTCTCGCGGTCGAAGCGGCCCTCCTCCCACGCGCGCTTGGCGTTGGCCTGGGACCGCACGCCCAGCTCCTCCAGGTCCGCCCGGCTCAATCCGCGCCGCTGCGCGATCCGGTCGGCGGCGGTGAACTGGTCGGGCAGGTCGATCTGCCAGTCGTCGGGCCGGGGCATGCCGTTGGAGCCGTCGCCGACAGCCGCGCGGAGCGCGATCCAGCTCATCGACTCGACGCCGCAGGCGATGCCGACGTCCATCGCCCCGGCGTGGATGAGGTTGGCGATGAAGTGGTTGGCCTGCTGCGCCGACGAACACTGGCAGTCGATGGTCGTGCACGCGGTCTGCCACGGCAGTCCGGAGGCGAGCCAGGCGCCGCGGGTGACGTTGTTGCCCTGGGCGCCGGCCTGTGTGACGCACCCGCCGACGACCTGCTCCACCAGCGACGCGTCGATCCCGGCGCGCCGGATGACCTCTTTCTGGGACGCCCCCAACAGGTGTGCGGGGTGCAGGCCCGACAGTGCGCCGCGCGCCTTGCCGATCGGGGTACGAACGGCCTCGACGATGACGGGATTGCCCATGGTGGTCCTTCCGGAAGAACGGGCACAGTGAATCGGGCGCCCGAGAGGAACGTGTTCTAGTATGGTGGGTGGAACGTGTTCTAGATTACCGCTCGGGTCCCGGGTTCGCAGTATCCCGGGGTCGTCGGTCGCCGAGCACGAGACGCATCCGACGCGGTCAAGGAGTACCAAGTGCAGGCAGTAACCATCCCCGAGGGTTTCGACTTCACGGATCCGGAGCTCTACGAGAAGCGCCTACCGCATCCCGAGTGGGCCCACCTCCGTCGGACCGAGCCGATCCGGTGGTGCGCCAACGAGCCCGGAGCCGACGGGTTCGACGACGACGGCTACTGGGTGGTCACCAAGCACGAGGACGTCAAGGAGATCTCCCGCCGCACCAACGAGGTGTTCTCCACGTTCGAGAACACCGCGATCCCGCGCTTCGCACCGGGCACCGAGCGCGAGATCGTCGAACTGACCCGCCTGTTGTTCATCAACCAGGACGGCGAGGAGCACAGGAAGTACCGGCGCACCATCTCCAAGGGTTTCACCCCCCGCAACATCGAGAAGCTCCGCGACCACCTCGCCGAGAAGGCGCGGGTCATCGTCGAGACCGCTGCGGCCAAGGGCAGCGGCGACTTCATCACCGAGGTCGCCTCCGAACTGCCGCTGCAGGCGATCGCCGAGCTCATCGGCATCCCGCTGGAGGACCGCCACCAGATCTTCGAGTGGTCCAACCAGATGACCAGCTATGACGTCCCCGGCAAGGTCGAGGAGTCGCAGATGGCCAATGCCATGGTCCTGTCGTACGCGCAGGAGCTCGCGGCCAAGCGTGAGGTCGATCCGCGAGACGACCTGGTGACCAAGCTCATCCAGGCCGACATCGACGGCGAACGGCTCACCCCCGACGAGTTCGGCTGGTTCGTGGTGCTGTTGGCCGTCGCCGGCAACGAGACCACCCGCAACGCCACCACGCACGGGATGGTCGCGTTCCTCGACAACCCCGATCAGTGGGAGCTGTTCAAGGCAGAGCGTCCCGCGACCGCCTACGACGAGATCCTCCGCTGGGCCTCGCCGATCACGTCGTTCCAGCGCACCGCCACCGAGGACGTCGAGATCGGGGGCGTGACCATGAGGAAGGGTGATCGCGCCGCCATCATGTACGGCTCGGCGAACTTCGACGAGGACGTGTTCACCGACCCCTTCTCGTTCAACATCCTGCGCGACCCCAACCCGCACCTGAGTTTCGGCGGGAACGGCCCGCACTACTGCATCGGGGCGAACCTGGCCCGGCTGCAGATCGAACTGATCTTCAACGCCATCGCCGATCACCTCCCGAACCTGGAGGCGCTCGGCGAGCCCTCCCGCATCCGATCGGGTTGGCTCAACGGCATCACCGAGTGGACGGTCGACTACAAATGCCCGGTCATGCGCTGACCCGGGGCTCGTCGTCCTGATGTCCGGCTCCGTGCGAGACCATCGCCACGTCGACCGCGACGGCGTTCGGCTCCACTACGTCGTCGCCGAGCCCGCCCCCGCGGACGGCCGCCCGGGCACGGTGGTCCTCCTCCACGGCTTCCCGCACTTCTGGTTCACCTGGCACCGCATGATCCCGGTGCTCGCCGCCGCGGGGTGGCGGGTCATCGCACCGGACCTGCGGGGCATGGGGCGGTCGGACGCGCCCGCCGACGTGGAGGCCTACTCGCCGCGCGAGGTGGTCGACGACGTCCTCGCGGTGTGCGACGCCGAGGGGGCCGACCGGATCGTGCTGGTGGGCTTCGACTTCGGGGCGGGCGTCGCGTACGACACCTGCCATCTGGAACCCGGGCGGGTGCGGGCGGTGATCGGGATGGAGAACCCGTTCATGGGTACCGCCGGCTCGGTCCCGCCGCTGGAGGGCTCGGCGATGATGGCCGAGAAGCACTTCCTGCACCTCCACTACTTCTCGCGGCCGGGAGTGGCCGAGGCCGATCTCGCCGGTCGCGAGCGGGAGTTCCTCACCAGGGTCTTCTACGCACTGTCGGCGGACTACCACTACCTCGATGTGTGGCAGCACCCCCCGGGGTCGACCTATCTCGAGGCGCTGCCCGAGGCGCCGCCACTGCCGTGGCCGTGGTTCTCGGTCGAGGAGATGGACGTCTACGAAGCCGAGTACGCCCGCACGGGGTTCGCCGGCCCGCTGCAGTGGTATCGGGCGATGGACGCGTCCTGGTCCGCGCGGAAGGAGTTCGAGCGACAGACCAACCCGGTGCCGTTCTACTTCCTCTACTCCGAGCACGACCCCGATCTCGAGGGGTTCCACGGACGGGATCCGCTCTCCAGGCTCGGGCGACATCACGACGACGTACGCATGGTCCGGGCGATCTCCGCGCCGGCGGGGCATCTCATGCACCTGGAGGCCACGGAGGACACCCACCGCGAGATCCTCGCGTGCCTCCGCGACATCGATCTCAGTCGCTGAGTCCGTACTTCTCGCCGAAGGCCGCGATGGAGTCGAGCTTCTGTTCGGTGGAGCAGTCGAACCCGTGGCCGTCGATCATCCACGGCATCACGATGATGTCGGTGACCCCGGCCTCGACCAGTTCCGTGAAGCCCCGGGTGCCGAAGCGGTCCAGGCAGACCACCTGGATCGCGAAGGGCGAGCCGTCTCCCCGGTCGGCCAGTGAGCGGCCGTCGGCCTCGAGGAGTTCACCCAGCCGCCGGACGGTGGTGACGATCTCGTCATAGCCCATCATGGCGCTGGTCCAGCCCTGGCCCACCCTCGCGGCCCGCTTGAGCGCGATCTCGGTGTGACCGCCGACGTAGAACGGCACCTGCTGGCTGGGGGCGGGGGTGAAGATCAGCTCGTCGAAGTCGAAATGCTCGCCGTGGAACTCCATCCACTCACCCCGCAGGGCCTCGCGCATGATCGCCAGCGATTCGTCGGTGCGCTTGCCGCGGCCCTTGAACGGCGCCCCGCACCACTCGAACTCGTTGGGGTCCCAGCCGATCCCCACGCCGAGGTCCAGCCGGTTCCCCGTCAGCAGCGCCACCGATGCCACCTGCCTGGTGAGCAGCAGCGGATTGCGCGGTCCGACCTTGAGCACCTGCGGGCAGAAGCGGATGCGGGAGGTGGCCCCGCCCATCGCGGCGGAGGCGACGAGGGGCTCGACCCACTGGGTGCTGGCGTCCCACATGCGGGAGCCGTCCGGGGTGTACGGGTAGTCCTCGTCCTGCCGTCGCGGGTGGAACAGTGAGTCGGGCAGGACGATCCGGTCGAAACCGGCGGCTTCGGCCCCTCGGGCGATGTCCATGATCTGGTCGACGGGGGAGAAGGAGATGGGAACGGAGAACTCGGCGTCCACTACACGGCTCATGTCAGCCGCCCTTCGTGACGGCACCGGCGATGGCCGCGCGGTCGTCGTCGGTCAGCGGTCGTAGCCCTGAGGCCATGGCCACGTCCTGTTCCCAGAAGGCGCGGAGGTTCACGAGCCGCCCCTGGGAGTCGACGCGGTAGTCCACGGCGATGTCGATCTCCATGACGCTGGAGCCCATGTGGGTCCGCATGGTGCCGACGCAGAGGAGTTCGTCGCCCGCGGCGATCCCGCGGTCGAACCGGAACTCGATGTGGTCCGGGGTGGCCACGGCCTTCTCCCAGAACTCCAGGAGCCGCTGGGTGCCGGTGTGACCGATGCCCTCGGCGTCGAACATCGACGGCCCCACGGGATCCTCGATGGTGCCCTCGGGGTTCCACCCGGCGATCCAGGCGTCGCGGTCGCCGGCGTTGGTCGCGGCCCACGAACGGCGCGCGGCGGCGTAGGCGGGGCTCGCCAACGCCGCCTCGCTCATCTCGAGCGGCCGGTACATGCCGCCGGCGTCCAGGTAGGGGTTGCTCATCGCCTGCGTTCCGATCCGACGACCCACATGGAGAAGAACTGGGACCCGCCACCGTAGGCGTGGCCGAGGGCCTTGCGCGCCCCCGGGATCTGGTGCTCCTCAGCGCGGCCCATGACCTGCCGGGCGGCCTCGGCGAAGCGCAGCATGCCGGACGCACCGATGGGATTGGAGCACATCACCCCGCCGGAGGGGTTGACGGGCAGCGACCCGTCGCGGGCGGTGGCGCCGGACTCGGTCATGCGCCAGCCTTCGCCCGGGGCCGCGAACCCGAGGCTCTCCAACCACATGGGCTCGAACCACGAGAACGGGACGTAGATCTCGGCGGCGTCGATCTCCTCGGCCGGGTCGGTGATCCCGGCCTCGGCCCACAGGGCCGCCGCGGCGTCGCGACTGGCCTGCGGGTTGGCGTAGTCACGGCCGGCGAAAGTCCCGGGCTCGGTGCGCAACGCGGTGGCGTGCACCCACGCGACACGGCGGCCGGTGGACTCGACCTCCTCGGCGGCCTCGGCGTCGCCGAGGACGATCGCGCACGCGCCGTCGGACGACGGACAGGTCTCGTCGAAACGGATGGGGTCCCACAGCATCTGCCCCTGCAGCACCTTGTCCACGGTGAGGTCGGGCTGCTTGAGGTGGGCGTGGGGGTTGATGGACCCGTTGAGGCGGTCCTTCACCGCCACCATCGCGCCGACGTGCTCCGGGGCGCCGGTGGTGCGGATGTAGGACCGCACGTGGGGGGCGAAATACCCGCCGGCTCCCGCGCCGACGGGGGCGGTGAACGGCACGGGCAGGCTCAGGGCCCACATGGCGTTGGATTCGGACTGCTTCTCCCACGCTACGGCCAGGACTCGTCGGTAACGGCCGGACTGGATGTGCGACGCGGCCACCACGGCCGTGGAACCACCGACGGAGCCGGCGGTGTGGACGCGGAGGAGCGGTTTGCCGACCGCGCCGAGCGCGTCGGCCATCATGAGCTCGGGCATCATGACGCCCTCGAACAGGTCGGGGGCCTTGCCCACGACCACCGCGTCGATCTCGTCCCATCCCACGCCGGCGTCGGTCATGGCGGCGTCGATCGCCTCGCGGCAGAGGCCGGACATGGAGACGTCCGTGCGACGGGCGACGTGGTGGGTCTGGCCGGTGCCGAGAACGGCCGCGGGGAGACCAGAGCTGTGGGCGCTCATGCGGGGCGTCCTTCCAGGAGGCAGATGAGGTTCTGCTGAAGCAGATGTCCGCTGGTGGCGTGGGCGAGGGCGCGTTCGGTGCGGCCCTCCATGACGTCGTTGGCGGCGTACCCGATGCGCTCGAGCCCGGCGGAGAACAGCGGGTCCGCCAGCAACGATCCGCCGGACGGTGTCACGGCCACGTCGTCGCCGATGCCCAGCGCGGAACGCAGGAGCAGTTCCTGGTGCGTGTACTGGGTGTGCAGTTCGGCGACGGTCACTCCCCCGAGATCGGGCCGCTCTCCGGATGCCCGGGTGGCGCGCACGGCGGCGGCGCGGGCCGAGGGGGAGTCGGTGAGATCGCGGGCGCCGAACTCGGCGGAGTCGGCGATGTGCTCGATCCCCGTGACGTAGGCCGGGGTGTCGACCAGCTCGCGTGCCCGGTCGCCGGAGGCGAGGATTATCGCGCCGGCGCCGTCGGTGACCGGCGGGCAGTCGTGGCGGCGCAACGGGTCGGCCACGTACGGCTCGGCGAGCAGCTCACGTTCGTCCCTGCCGGTGGCGCGGGCGGCGACCGAGGCCATCGCACCCTCCGACCACGTGCCGGCGTCGATCCCCGCGCGGGCCTGCAGTGCGGCCATGTGGTGCCGACCCGGCCAGAGGGGCGCGACCGTGTACGGGTCGAGCTGCAGTGCCATTGCCGAGTCGAGGTCCGTGCTCGCCGAGGCCTTGCCGAACCCGTAGACCAGCGCGGTGTCGGCCTGTCCCGTGGCGATCTTGAGGTATGCCTCGAAGAACGCCCAGGCGGCGTCCATCTCCACGTGCGATTCGCTGATGGGGGGCACCGCGCCGATGGTGTCGACGGCGGAGATGAAGGAGAAGGCGCGCCCGGCCAGGTAGTCGCAGGAGCCGGAGCACCAGAAGTCGATGTCGGTCCGGTCCAGACCCGTCTGGCGGTAGCACTCGGCGAAGACGGGCGCGAGCATCTCCACGCCGTTGGTGGTGCCGAAGGTGGACTCTGTGTGTCGGGCGTGGGCGAAACCGACGACGGCCACGTCCCGGGGTGCGGTGGGGGTCACGGGTGTCCTCTACAGATGATGGGCGTAGGTGTCGGGGTCGGCGTCGGGATCGCCGGTCGGCTCGAAGTGCGTGATGGCCTTCATCGAGGCGGGGCGGTCATCCTCCGGGGTCCAGATCGCGCGCACGCGCATTCCCATGCGCACCTCCGAGGCCTCGCAGCCCAGCACCAGGTGCTGGATCGGGACGTCCGACCCGTCGAGGAGGATGTACGCGGTGACGTACGGGGGCGTGATCTCCTGTCCCGCGAACGGCACGTTGACGATGCCGAACGTGGTGACGGTCCCGACGTCGGAAACCTCCACGTACTCACCCATCGCCACCCCGTCCGAGGGGCAGTAGTCCCGCGGCGGAACGTACACCTCGGGCCCGTTGGAGCGTCGACGCCCGAGCATCCGGCCCTGCACGATCGCCCTGAGGAACTCGCTCTCCGCGGGCGAGGCGGTGTGGGTCACCGAGAGTCCGATCGGCGTGATGAGCATGGAGACCGCCTCGTCCCCGGAGGACTGCCCCAGCTCGTCGTCGCCCGGGCCTGTGCCGCCCGCCGCGTCCGCGGGGACCACGCACGCGATGTCGTGGATGGTCCCGGTCCGCTCGGCGGACCACTGCAGACGCACGCGCATCCCCGAGTGCACGGCCTCGGGGCCCTCGGCGGCGAGGGGCAGCAGGATGGCGGTGTCGGCGCCGTCGAACCGGACCAGGGCCCACGCGAAGGGTGAGTCGAGCGGGGCGACGTCCGCGGGCTCGGGAACCCAGGTCCAGACGACGACGACGCCCTCGATCCCGGTCCCCGAGCCCACCTCGACGAGGTCCGTCAGGGCCTCGTGGGTGACGGGGTCGAACTCCACGGGCGGCACGTGGACCGCGCCGCGGGAGTCGCGTGTCCCCACGAGGCGGCCCTCACGCAGGCCGGTGAAGAACGCGCCGAGGACCGGTCCGGTCGACCGGGTGTAGTCGAAGGACGGGGCGAGCGGTGCCGAGAGCACGGGCTCGTCGGGCGGGATGATGTCGACAACGATCTCTCTGGATGTCACCCCACAAGTAGAACACGTTCCAGTGCGGGGCGTGTGGCTTTTCGCGGGCCCGCCCCGCGCCGCGGCGGCGTGGGTCACACTGGGGCCCATGAAATTCGCCTTGCAGCTCGGATACTGGGGCGCCCAGCCGCCCACCAATCACGCCGACCTCGTGGTGGCGGCGGACAGGGCGGGGTTCGACACCGTCTTCACCGCCGAGGCCTGGGGCTCGGACGCGTTCACCCCGCTGGCCTGGTACGGCTCGCTCACCGACCGCATCCGCCTGTCCACGGCGGTGGTGCAGCTGTCCGCCCGGACGCCCACGGCCACCGCGATGAGCACCATGACCCTGGACCACCTCTCCGGCGGTCGCTTCTGTCTGGGCCTGGGTGTCTCCGGCCCGCAGGTGGTCGAGGGCTGGTACGGGCAGCCCTTCGCCAAACCGTTGGCCCGGACGCGGGAGTACATCGACATCATCCGTGCGGTGCTCCGCCGCGAGGCTCCCGTCACCTCCGACGGCCCTGCCTACGCGCTGCCGTACCAGGGCCCCGGCGCCTCCGGCCTGGGCAAGCCGCTCAAGTCGATCCTCCACCCCCTGCGCGAGGACGTGCCCATCTGGCTGGGCGCCGAGGGGCCCAAGAACGTCGCGCTCGCGGCCGAGATCGCCGACGGATGGCTGGGGTTCCTGGCCTCGCCGCGGACCGCCCACGAGTTCAACGCCTGGCTCGACGAGGGATTCGCCCGTCCCGGGGCCCGGCGTACCCGGGAGGACTTCGAGGTGGCGTTCCTGTGTCAACTCCACATAACGCAGGATCGGCGCTCGGTGCTCGACGCCTACAAGCCGTTCACCGCGCTCTACGCCGGGGGCATGGGCGCCGAGGAGAAGAACTTCCACGCCGAGGCGTTCCGTCGGATGGGTTTCGCGGACGACGTCGACCGCATCACCGAGCTGTTCCGCTCCGGTCGCAAGGAGGAGGCCGCGGCGGCGGTGCCCGACGAGATGGTCGAGGCCACCGCGATCATCGGCGACGAGGACTCGGTGCGCTCCCAGATCGCCGAATGGGAGGCCGCGGGCGTGACCATGCTCGTGGTGACGGCCCGCTCGGTCGAGGAGATCGAGTCACTGAGCCGGCTGATCGACTGATCCGGTCTGTCAGCCGGGCGGCATGATGCGCACCGGCTCGCCGGCGTGATCCACCACGAGGAACCCGCTCTGGTGGACGTCGTTGCGCACGTGGACGGTGTAGCTCGGTCGGCCGGCGTCGTCCGCGGCGACGTTGAGGAAGGCGTCGGTCTCCCCTGCGATCCCGAGGCTCTCGGCGGCTCCTGCGACGACCGGCGCGATCACGGCGGCATCGAGGTCGGCCAGCCGGAACGACCCCTCGCGCGTGCTGGGGCTGTCTGCCCACCCGGACCAACCGCCGCGGTAGATCTGCCGCAGTGTCCGGCTGGGGTGCTCCGGGTCGGTCCAGGACAGCACCGCGTGCTCCGGGTGCACCACCAGGCTCGTGGCCAGCTCCGACCCCGACGCCCGACCGGCGCTCGAGAAGATCCGCTCGAGGCCCTCGGGGGACAGGGGGGCGGGATTGTCGAAGACGCGCCCCTCTCCCTGTCCGTCTCGGGCCGGGCGGTCCGCGGCCGTCGCCTCCCGCCCGACGGGGTCCGGGTCCTCGGAGGCGGAGAACGCCAGGAACGCCCCGGTCATCAGTGCGGCCACCACGAGCGCCCCCGCGAGGACACCCCAGGGTCGACGCCCGGGTCCCGTCGGCGGGGACCACTGCGTGGTCACGCCTCTCGTGAACGACTCCGCGGGGATCGGACCCGCGTCGCCGTGCAGCCGGACCCTCACTCCCTGGAGGTCGGCGAACAGTGGGCGCAGCTCGTCGACGTTGCGTGCGGCCGTGGCCGTTCGCACCCGCTCGTAGTGCTCGAACTGGTCGAGTTGGCCGCTGGCCAGCGCGGAGTCGAGCGCGGTGATGACCGCGGTGCGGTCGTCGTCGGTGGCCCGGATCGCCCGGGCTCCGGAGGAGTCTGCGGACATGAGATGAGAATAGTCCTCCGGGTCAATCCCTGGACCTCCAACAGGAACACGTTCTAGTCTGGTGGTCATGAGCGCACCCACACCCTCTGTCCCCGCCGACGCCGGAGTCCCGGACCCCCGGACCGGCGAGCACGTCACCAGCGTCTACCGGATCGCCCAGGCGGAGCCGGACCGCGTCGCGGTGATCGAGGCCTCCGGCCGTCAGGTGACCTTCGGCGAACTCGTGGACGCCGCACACGGCCATGCCCGGGGACTGCGCGCACTGGGTCTCGGGGCCGGGGACGGGATCGTCCTGCTGGCGCCGAACGGCATCGGATTCCTCGAGGTCTACTTCGCCGCCCTCGAGATCGGTCTCTACGTCGCTCCCGCCAACTGGCACCTGACGGGGCCGGAGGTCGCGTACATCCTCGAGAACTCGGGTTCGACGGTGTTCGTGGCCGACGAGAGGTTCGCCGACGTGGCCACCGTCGCCGCGACGGAGGCCGGGCTCGACCCCGCCCGCTGCTACGCGATCGGCGACGTGCCCGGGTTCCGCCCGCTGTCCGAACTCGCCGTCCCGGCAGAAGGGGAGGACCCCTTGCCGTCGGACCGCACCCTCGGCGCCCCGATGCTCTACACCTCGGGCACCACCGGCCGCCCCAAGGGTGTCCGCAGGCCGCTGACCGGTGCCTCGCCCGACCAGGTGACAGTTCCCAACTACTTCTTCTTCGCCGGCTTCGGCATCCAGGGCCCGGACAACGTCCACATCTGCGGCTCGCCGCTCTACCACACCGCGGTACTCAACTTCGTCGCGATCTCGCTCAACCTGGGTCAGACGGTGGTCCTCATGGACAAGTGGGCCCCTGAGGAGATGCTGCGCCTCATCGACGCCCACGGGGTGACCCAGTCCCACATGGTCCCGACCCAGTTCTCGCGCCTGCTCGAGCTGCCGGAGGACGTGAGGGCGAAGTACGACGTGTCGAGCCTCCGGACGATCGTCCACGGCGCCGCACCGTGTCCGAAGCACGTCAAGCAGGCGATGCTGGACTGGTGGGGACCCGTCCTCACCGAGTACTACGCCGGCACCGAGGGCGGCGGCTGCACCATCACGGGCGAGGAGTGGCTGCGCAAGCCCGGGAGTGTGGGGCGGCCGTGGAAGACCACCACCCTGAAGATCCTCGACGACGACGGCAACGAGCTCCCCGTCGGCGAGACCGGCAATGTCTATCTCCAGATGCACGGGTCCAAGTTCGAGTACCACCAGGACGAGGAGAAGACAGCCAAGACCTATGTGGGCGAGCTGTTCACCATGGGCGACATCGGCTACGTGGACTCCGACGGCTACCTCTTCCTGTGCGACCGCAAGAACGACATGATCATCTCAGGCGGTGTGAACATCTATCCCGCCGAGATCGAGTCGGAGATGACCCGCCACGAGGCGGTCCGCGACGTGGCTGTGTTCGGCATCCCGCACGCCGACTGGGGTGAGGAGGTCAAGGCCGTGGTGGAGCTGGCCGAGGGATACGTCGAGTCCGACGAGCTCAAGGCCCAGATCCTCGAGGACCTCTCCGGGCGACTGGCCAAGTTCAAGATGCCGCGGTCGATCGACGTGGTGCAGGAGCTGCCCCGTCAGGCCAACGGGAAGTTGGTCAAGCGCACGCTCAAGGACCCGTACTGGGCGGACGCGAAGTAGGCAGCCCGGCGTGGACGCGCCTGATGCGCGTCGAGCACGCCGGAAAGGCTCGACACGTGAGGTACGGGATGGCGTCCTCGACGTGACCGATGCGGTCGAGACCCGGGCCGTGGACACGGAAGTGGTGCGGTTCTGGCCAGAATCCAGAGCGGGCGGCGTTGCTGCGCTCAGATCCTCCGCCGAAACTACTCGGCGTCCTCTCTGCCGGAATCTGACAAGCGCTCAATTGGTTGGTGCGCGGGCTGTCGTCTATTGGCGCACTACGGACGGCACGGACATGACGGCTCGGAAACATGGACTCATGTTCAGATGAGTGTTTATTCCTGAAGTTGCCTTCACTAGTGTTGCGTACGTCACACCGTGCGCACCGTGTCTTCGGCGATCAGCGTCGATCCGTGTACGGGGGTTCATCGAGACCAGGAGGGGTTCATGGGGAACGGAAAGACGTCCCGGAGCGTAGCCGGAGCGACCGCGATGGCGGCCGTTGCTTCTCTCATTGTGGGCGGAGCCGGTGCCGCCTCGGCGGAGCCGATATCGGCGAGCGCCACGTACTCGGGCGCATTCGCGTCGAGTTTCCGTATCGACCGGACGGTGAGTGAGTCGTCGCCGACCTACGGGGATCAGGTGACGGTGCGGACCAATGTGCAGCGCACGTCGCTGGCCGATCTGCTCTACGGGGTCCGGAGTGACGTGCCGTCCTGTTTCGAGCGGGTTGCCGGGACGACCAGGGGGCAGGCATCCGGGGGTGCTCTGATCACGGAGTCCAACAGCCAGTTCTCGTTCTCGGGAAATCGCGCCAACTGGAGTGGGCCAGGCGTCGGGCCGGGGTTCTGGATGGAGACGGATTACCGAGTGCTGTGTGGCGCCGGTAGCGTCCCGACCGGGGGTGCGGAGTTCGCCTCTGTCGCGGGGCAGTACCGGGGTTCGATGTCGCTCGGCCCGACCATCACCGTCCGGCGAATGGGCACCTCGGTGTTCCTGGCACAGCCCACCAACCCGGAGGTCGGCCAGCAGGTCACGCTGAGGGTCACGACCTCCGGCGTCCCCGATGGTGGTCAGGTCGTCTTCACCGTGGACGGCCAGAATGTCGGCAGTGCCACCGTCTCGGCGAATCAGGCGACGCTTCCGTGGGTGCCGTCCGGCGCGGGTGCCAAGCAGATCCGAGCCAGTGTCGCGCAGACCGGCACCCACGGAGGTTCTGTGTCGCAGGTACGTGACGTTATCGTCTCGCCGAGCAACGTCGCTTCCACCGTGACAGTCGTGGCGGTGGGCTCACCGAAGGTCGGACTGAGTACCCGGCTCACCGCGACGGTGTCGCCGGCGGGGGCTGGTGGCGAGGTCGTGTTCCTCGACGAGGGCTCCCAGATCGGCGCGGCGCCTGTCGGAGCGGACGGCACCGCGAGCATCGACTGGGTTCCGTCGGCGGGTGGCGAACGCACGATCGATGCCACCTTCTCCGGGCGCAGCGGCGTGGCCCCGTCGAACGGGGCGATCCCCGTCACCGTGGCCGCGGCCGATCCGAGCAACGTGGCGACCACGACCACGCTGGATCCGATCACGACGACACAGGTAGGGCGGCAGATCATGCTCAGGGCCGCGGTCGATGCGGGCATGGCCGGGGGGATAGTCAGTTTCTACGACGGCAACGAGCTGATCGGCACCGCTCCGGTCCAGCCGGATGGGACGGCGAGCCTGCCCTGGAACCCGACCACCGACGGAGAGCGCACCATCCGCGCTCTCTTCTCCGGACACGGCGTCTACCTGTCCTCGCAGGACACCCGCCAGGCGATCATCACGCCGAAGACTGTGAACCCGGAGCCCGAGCCGACCGAGCCGGCGACGGGCAGCCTGGGCTCGCTGACGAGTTCTCTCGACGGCGGTGGCGGAGTCGTGACCCTGAGCTCGCTCGGGACCTGACCGAGGAGTCCCCGGAGCCCCGCGGTCTGCGGACGGCGGGGCTCCGCAGTCGGTATGTCGCCGGCACGGCCTCGTCGACGGTGGCACTGGCCGGCCCCGCCTCGGTGCACCCGCCGCCCTCGTCGTCGTACCCATGGCGTCGGTCACCTACCGCCACCTACTCTGGACGCATGACCAGGACCCCGACGGCCCGTGATCTCACCCTCGCCCAGATCCTCGAGCGGCAGCAGCAGGCGTTCCTCGCCGACCCGCAGCCCGCCGCCGGGATCCGGCGGGACCGGATCCAGCGGCTCAAGCGCCTCGTGCTGGACAACGCGGCCGAGTTCACCGAGGCGATCCGGGAAGACTACGGCTGCCGACCCGAGACGTTCTCCACGATCACCGACATCGCCTCATCGATCCCGGACCTGGACCATCAGCGCGGCCACCTCGCCCGGTGGATGAAGCCGACGCGGGTCTCCCGGGCCCTCGACGCGGCGGGGTTCACCCAGCAGGTCCGCCATGATCCCAAGGGCGTCGTCGGGATCATCGGCCCCTGGAACTTCCCCCTCTATCTGACGATCGTCCCGGCCGGGTCGGCGCTCGCCGCCGGCAACCGGGTGATGATCCGGCCGTCGTCGGTCACCGCCCACACGACAGAGGTGCTCTGCGACCGCGCCCCCGAGTACTTCGCCGTCGACGAACTGGCCGTCGCGGGACCCGAGCACGGGCGCGGTTCGGACTTCTCCGTCCTGCCCTTCGACCACCTGTTCTTCACCGGGTCCCCAGGGGTCGGCAGGTCCGTCGCAAGGGACGCCGCGGAGAACCTCACCCCGGTGACGCTCGAGCTCGGCGGCAAGAATCCCGTGGTGGTGGACACCAGCGCCGACCTCGACCGGGCCGCGCGCGGTATCGCGGCCTCCCGCATGATCAACGGTGGCCAGGTGTGCATGTGTCCGGACTACGTCTTCGTCCCGGAGGACGCCGTAGACGACTTCTGCGAGACCGTCCTGGACCAGTGGCGCCACACCCTGCCGGCCATCGTGGGCAATCCCGAATACACCGCGATCGTCAACACCTCCAACTACGAGCGCATCGTCGGCCTGATCGAGGACGCCGTGGCCAAGGGCGCGGTGCGGCGCGACGCCGCCCCGGTGGGGGAGCGGTTGCCGGACGCGTCCCTCCGGAAGATCGCCCCCACGCTGCTCACCGGCGTGACGCCGGAGATGGAGATCGACTCGGACGAGGTGTTCGGGCCCGTACTCACGGTCTTCGGCTACCGGTGGCTCGACGAGGCCGTGCGCTACATCAACGAGCGGCCCAGCCCACTGGTCCTGTACTGGTACGGCGAGAAGAACAGTCGCTTCGACATCGTGGCCGACCGCACGCGTTCGGGGAACATCTACGGTAACGATTTCGGCATCGGGATGGCCTCCCCGGCCATCCCCTTCGGCGGGGTCGGCAACTCGGGCATGGGCGGGTACCACGGGCACTACGGCTTCCGGACGTTCAGCCACGAGCGGGCCGTGGCCATCCACTCCTACGGCGTCAACGTCTCCGAGCTCATGACGCCCCCGTTCACCGCGGCCAAGAAGCGGCTGGCCTCGGGGTACCTCGGGGCGCTCCGGGCGCGGACCCGGCTGGGCCTGTAACCGGGTCCGCGCCCGCGGTCACTCGCCTCGGAACGCCGGCGTGCGCTTCTCCGCGAACGCACGGGGGCCCTCCTTGGCGTCGGACGAGGCGAAGACGCGGCCCCCCACCTCGGCGTCGATGCGGAAGGCCTCCTCCTCGTGCATACCCTCGGTGCGGCGGATGGTCTCGATCATCCCCTGCACGGCCAGGGGGCCGTTGGCGGCGATGAGCTCGGCGATCTCCAGAGCCTTGTCCAGTGCGCCACCGTCCTCGACCACGTGGCCGATCAGCCCGAACCGCTCCGCCTCCTCGGCGGTGAGATGGCGGCCGGTCATGAGGACCTCCATGGCCACGGTGTAGGGGATCTGGCGCACGAGCCGGACCGCGGACCCGCCGAGGGGATACAGGCCCCAGCGGGCCTCGGAGACGCCGAACTTGGCGGACCGGCCGGCGACCCGGATGTCGGTGCCCTGCAGGATCTCGGTCCCCCCCGCGATCGCCGGGCCCTCGACGGCGGCGATGAGGGGTTTGCTCAACCGGCGGCCCTTGAGTAGCGCGGGCAGGCGGGTGAGATCCCAGCCCCCACCGGCGAACTTGTCGCCCGGCGCGTCCTTGTTCATGGCCTTGAGGTCCGCACCCGCGCAGAAGTACCCGCCCGCGCCGGTGAGGATGCACGCACGGATGTCCGGGTCGGAGTCCACCAGATCCCACGCCGCCTCCATGCCACGCATCATCGGGCCGGACAGGGCGTTGCGGGCCTCGGGGCGGTTCATGGTCACCACGAGGACGTGTCCCCGCCGTTCGGTGAGCAGGTGCTGGTCCTCGGGCGTCTCGACGCGGGTCATCGGGCCTCCAAAAATTTAGTTACACGGGTTCACGGCTTTCGCCCACGGCCGACGGTAACACGTTCTACTTTGGGTGTATGGCGTACACCATCGGAGATCTCGTCGAGCACAGTGTCGATCGCGTCCCGGACCGGGTCGTCCTGGTCCAGGAGGGCCGGTCGTTCACCTTCAGGGAACTGGAGGCCAGGGCCAACAGGCTCGCGCACCACCTGCGGTCGGTCGGCGTCGGGCCGGACGACAAGGTGGCCGTGTACAGCCGCAACACCATCGAGGCCGTCGAGGCCATGATCGCGATCTTCAAGATCCGCGCGGTCATGGTCAACGTCAACTACCGGTACGTCCCCGCCGAGCTCGAGTACCTGCTCGACAACTCCGACTCCGTCGTGGTGGTGCACGAGCGCCGCTACTCCGAGGTGCTGGCCCAGGCCCTTCCCAACACGCCGGGGGTGCGGCACTGCGTGGTCATCGAGGACGGCACCGACACCCCCGACCCGCAGACCCCGGACGGGGTCACCGTCGCCCACTACGACGAGGCGCTGGCATCACAGTCGCCCGAGCGTGACTTCCCCGAGCGGTCGAACGACGACATCTACATGCTGTACACGGGCGGCACCACGGGTTCCCCCAAGGGCGTGATGTGGCGGCAGGAGGACGTGTTCATGGTCCTCGGCGGCGGCATCGACTTCCTCACCGGCGAGAGGGTCGCCGACGAGTGGGAGCTCGCGAACAAGGCGGTCGACGGTGGCGTGCTGGTCCGCACCGCCCTGCCCCCGCTCATCCACGGTGGCGCCCAGTGGGCGATCCTCATGGCTCTGTTCGCCGGCCACACCAGTGTGCTCATCCCGGAGTTCGACCCCGAGACGGTCTGGCGGACCGTCACTGAACAGAAGATCAATCTCATGTTCATCACGGGAGACGCGATGGCGCGGCCCCTGATCGAGGAATGGGACCCGGAGAAGTACGACTCCTCGTCACTGTTCTACATCGGGTCCTCCGCGGCCCTGTTCTCGCCCGCGGTCAAGGACCAGTTCATCGACGCCTTCCCGAACGTCATGCTCTCGGACTCGATCGGGTCCTCCGAGACGGGCTTCTCCGGGATCGCCCTGGCGGAGAAGGGCAAGACCCACACCGGAGGGCCCCGCGTGAAGATCGACGGCGAGACCACGGTCCTCGACCCGGACGGCAACGAGGTCCCACCCGGATCCGACGTCATCGGCAAGGTGGCCCGTACCGGGCACATCCCGGTGGGGTACTACAAGGACGAGGTCAAGACCGCCGCCACGTTCAAGACCTACAACGGGAAGCGCTACTCGATCCCCGGTGACGATGCCCGGGTCGAGGCAGACGGCACCGTGACGATGCTCGGCCGGGGGTCGGTCTCCATCAACACCGGGGGGGAGAAGGTCCACCCCGAGGAGGTCGAGGCCGCCCTCAAGACGCACCCCGACGTGTACGACGCGCTCGTGATCGGCATCCCCGACGAGCGGATGGGGCACAAGGTCGCCGCCGTCCTCCACACGCGGGACGGCAAGTGCCCGCCGATCGAGGAGCTCAACGAACACGCCCGGCGCGAGATCGCCCGCTACAAGTGCCCGCGGGCGCTGTGGGTCGAGACCTCGGTCAAGCGCAATCCCGCCGGCAAACCCGACTACCGATGGGCCGCGGAGATCGCCGCGTCCCGCCCCGCAGACGACAGCCAGGAGATCAGCAAGTGAGCATTCGTACCCCCCTCGCGGAGGCATTCGGGATCGAGTACCCCGTCTTCGCCTTCACCCCGTCCAAGGCCGTCGCCGCAGCGGTGACCCGCGCCGGCGGCATGGGCGTCCTCGGGTGCGTCCGCTACAACGATGCGGCCGAGCTCGACGAGGTCCTCACGTGGATGGACGAGAACACCGACGGCAAGCCGTACGGTGTCGACATCGTCATGCCCAACAAGGTGCCCACCGAGGGCAGCACCTCCGACATCGCCGCGATGATCCCCGAGGAGCACAAGGCGTTCGTGTCCCGGGTTCTGGACGACCTGGGGGTGCCGCCTCTCGGGGACGACGCCGAGCACAACGCCGGCGTCCTGGGGTGGCTGCACTCGGTCGCCGAGGCCCATGTCGAGATGTCGCTCAAGCACCGCCCGGTGCTCATCGCCAACGCGCTCGGGTCGCCGCCCAAGCACATCGTGGATCTCGCGCACGCCAACGGGATCAAGGTCGCCGCGCTCGCCGGCGCCAAGAAGCACGCGCTCGCGCACGTGGACAACGGCGTCGACATCGTGATCGCCCAGGGTGGCGAGGCCGGCGGCCACACCGGAGAGGTCGCGACGCTCGTGTTGGTGCCGGAGATCGTCGCCGCGCTCGACGGCCGCGCCCCCGTGTTGGCGGCCGGCGGGATCGGCAGCGGCGCACAGGTCGCCGCCGTGATCGGGATGGGTGCCGAGGGGGCGTGGATGGGCTCGCGGTGGCTCACCGCCGCCGAGTACGGCGACGACGGTGGGTCCAGGGCGATGCAGGAGGCGCTGGTCGCCGCCACCAGTGCCGACACCGTCCGGACCCGTATCTACTCGGGCAAGCCCGCGCGACTGCTCAAGAGCAAGTGGACCGAGGCGTGGGCCGCCGAGGACGCCCCGAGCCCGCTGCCGATGCCCCTGCAGAACGTCCTCGTCGCCGAGGCGCACCAGCGGATCTCGGAGGCGCAGGATCCCTCGGTCGTGGCCATGCCGGCGGGCCAGATCATCGGCTCCCTGGAGGGTGTCGTCCCGGTCGCCGAGACGATGGCCCAGATCGCGAGAGAGTACGAGGCGGCGGTGGAGCGCCTGCGCGGCACCCTGGGCTGACCCCGGAGCTGAACCGGGCTGATCTCTGGACTGACCCCTGGGCTTCGCCCCCGTCCCGCACAGCCGCCCCGTCCATGAACTCGTGCCTGCACTGATGTGCGCGCGAGAGTTCTCCGACGGGGGCGGCTGTGGTCGTGTGCTCAGGCCTGCGTGATGAACAGCAGCATCGCCGCCCAGTGGCAGCCGAAGGCGAGGACCGTGAAGGAGTGGAAGACCTCGTGGAAGCCGAAGACCCCGGGGACGGGGTTCGGGCGCTTGAGACCGTAGACCACGGCCCCACCGGTGTAGGCGAGACCGCCGGCGAGGACGAGGCCGACCCCCACGAGGTTGGCCTCCACGAGGTCACCCGCGAACCACACCGCGGTCCACCCGAGGACGATGTAGAGCACCACGTACAGCCATCGGGGCGCCGACAGCCAGAACAGGCGGAACGCGATACCCAGCAGCGCACCTGACCACACGATGGCCAGGAGGATCGTGCTGGCCGGGGGGTCGAGCGCCGCGACCGTCATGGGCGTGTAGGTGCCCGCGATGAGCAGGAAGATGTTGGAGTGGTCCAACCGACGCAGGAGCGCGGTGGCCCTCGGGCCCCAGGTCCGGCGGTGGTACAGGGCAGAGATCCCGAAGAGCAGCGACGAGGTGGCCAGGAAGACCGCACACGCCCACTTCAGAGCGGCGCCGTCCGCCAGGACGGTCAGGACCACCCCGAGGACCACGGCCACCGGGAGGGTCCCGGCGTGGATCCACCCGCGCAGCAGCGGCTTCTCGGGCAGCGCGGGGACGCCGAAGTCCTCGTCGCCGGGCACATCGTCGACCCTGTCGGCCCTGTCGGCCTCATCGACCCTGTCGGCCCTCGGGCGCGGTGTGGAGTTCACACGCAGAACCTACCGGCACCTCACGCCGGCGTGAACGTCCTGTGACCGTCCGCACGCGACCAGACGAGATCCCCGGCGGGATCCGTCCCCCGTTCGGTCAGGTCGCGGGCCCTGAACTTGAAGCTCGCGGTGCGGGGCAGCGCGGCGGTCACCCGCAACAGTGACGGCCACTGCTTGGGGCCCAGGTCGGACTGGTCGGCGAGGAACTCCCCCAGGCGCGCGGCCATCCCGACGGGGTCCGCGCCGTTCCGCAGTACGACCGCGGCGGCCACGGCGTCGCCGATCGTGCCCGGGCCGCGGACCCCGCCCGCGGGGACGGCGTACACGCCCACCTCGGTGACGTCGGGGTGGCGTCGCAGGACGCGTTCGATGGGTGCGGCGGCCAGGTTCTCCCCGTCGACCCGCATCCAGCCGCCGGACCGTCCCGCGAAGTAGACCCACCCGTCGTCGTCGACGTAGGCCAGATCGCCGGAGTGGAACCGCCCCCCGCGCATGCGGTCGGCGTCGGCGGCGGGATCGCCGTAGTACCCCGCGAACAGGCCGGGCCCGTCGGCGACCATCTCGCCGACCGCCTCGTCGGCGTTAAGCAACACGCCGGCCTCGTCGAATCGGGCGCGTGGACACGGTGCACCGGTCTCGGGGTCGAGGATCGACACGCCGGCCGGAAGCGGGCCGAGAGCGGAGTCGGGGGTGTCCGGGGTGCGGGACACGGACACCCCGCCCTCGCTCGAGCCGAACCCGTCCACGACGGTCACACCGAAGCGGCGGGCGAACTCCCGGCGCACCTCCGCGGGCGCCTCGTTGCCGTAGACCACGCGCATCGGGTTCTCGGCGTCGTCGGGTCTCTCCGGCGTGGCCAGGATGTAGGACAGCGGCGCGCCGACGTAGTTGGCGAAGGTGCAGCCGTGGCGACGGACGTCGTCGAGCCAGTGGGAGGCGGAGAACCGGCGGCGCAGTGCGATCGAGCAGCCCGTGAACAGGGCGATCGGCCAGGCCACCATGACGGCGTTCGAGTGGAACAGCGGCATGGCGCTGTACACGCAGTCCTCCGGGCCGATCCCGAACCGGTCCGCCAGCATGCGCCCGGGAACGGAGATCTTGGACTGGGTGATCCGCACGGCCTTGGGGTCGCCGCTGGTGCCCGAGGTGAACACCAGGGCGATCAGGTCGTCGGGACCCGCCGGGACGGTGGACGGGTCCGGCGCCTCGACACCGGCGTGACGCGCCAGGAGCGCCGCCCACTCGGGGGAGTCCACCGAGATCACCGGTATGTCGACAGCCATGTCGTCGACCAACCCCGCGTGCTCGGCGTCCGTGAGGATGAGCGCGCAGTCGGCGAGCGCGGCGTCGCGCGCCAGGGCCGCGCCGCGGCGGGTGGGGTTGAGCCCCACCACGACGATCTCCGAGCACGCGGCCGCGCCGAGCAGGTGGAGGTACTCGGGCGTCCCGGACATCAGGAGCCCGACATGGGGAGGCGGACCGGTCGATGACGACGATGACGACGACGGCGCCGCGGACGACGACGAGCCGAGCACCTCCCGCAGCGCCCCGATCCGCACCCCCACGGCCTCCACCGCCTGTGCCCAGGGGGTCAGCTCGCCGTCGGACCAGATGCCGCGGTCTCGGACGCCGCGAAGAGCGTGCACCGCCCGGGCCACCGAGGCGTACGGTCCGGCCGCGACGTCCGCGATCGTCCGCACGGACCCGGTCACGCCGAGTACTCCCAGGGGTCGCCGTGCTCGGCGAGCACCCCGCCCAGGTCGATCAGCTGCCGGGTGGCCCCGCCCAGACGGAATTCCCCGGCCTTGGTCGCGAGGAAGAAGCGGTGGGCGGGCTCGGAGCGGTCCAGCCCGACGCCTCCGTGGACGTGGACCGCGGTGTGGGCGAGGCGGTGTCCGGCGTCGCACGCCCAGAAGTGGGCGGACGCCACCGCGGCGTGGGCGGGCGCCCCGGGCAGCCCGCTACAGGCGTCGAGTTCATAGGCCGCGCGCAGGGTGCTCAGCCGCACGGCGTCCACGTCGATAGACCCGTCGGCCAGTCTCGCGGCCACCGCCTGGAAGGACCCGATGGGTCGGCCGAACTGGTGGCGGGTGCTCGCGTACGCGGCGGTGCGCTCGAGTGCGGCCTCGATCACGCCCCACTGGTGGGCGGCCAGGTGCACCCGTCGGCGCAGGGCGTCGACCTCGAGGGCCGTGCCCGCCAGGGGGCTTGACTCCGGCCCGGTGTCGGAGACGAGACCCGCGCAGGAGAAGTCGACGGGCACGGTCCGCTCGACCGAGACGGAGGTCCGGTCGGTCACCCGGAGGCCGCCCGACGTGGTCTGGAGGATCACGTCGGCGATCGGCGCCCAGTCGACCTCGGGGGAGTACCCGTCACCGACCGCCGCGATCTCGCGGCCCTCGGCGACGGC
>NZ_JADDKI010000156.1:0-7054 GCF_015356725.1 Dietzia sp. SYD-A1 | reverse complement strand
GTCGGCGGTCACCACGCCGACCGGCCCGGGCACACCGCGGATCGCGTCGGTCAGCGCCGCGTTGAGCGGGTCGTCGTCCGACGCCCCGGTGCCGGGCGGCTCGGCGACGATCTCGAGCGGGAGCAGGCGCGCGAGTGCCGCCACGTCAGGATCGGAGGTCACCACCCGCACCCGTGAGACACCGGGGGTCGCGACACACGTTCTCAGTACGTCCGAGGCCATGGCCAGCGCGAGCTCGCGGCGGTCGGACGCGGGCATTGCGCGGGCGAGTCGGCTCTTGGCGCGGTCGAGCGCCTTGACGGGGACGACGATCGTCCACCCGCCGTCCGCCGCCCCGTGCCCCGACACCGTAGTCATCGCCCGCCATCCTGCCAGCAGAGCCTCGCGCGCGCGCCGGGCCGGGTAGCGTTTGCTCACGATCCACCGGCGAGGGCCCCGGTGGTGAACGACGAGCCGGGAGGCGAAATGGCGCGGGTCGCGGTGATGGGTGCGGGGTCGTGGGGGACCGCCGTCGGGAAGGTCCTCGCGGACGCGGGGTCGGAGGTCGTGATGTGGGCCCGCCGTGACGAGGTGGCACTCGGGATCAACGAGCGTCACTGCAACGAGAAGTACCTGCCGGAGACCGTGTTGCCGGCGACGGTCACCGCCTCGACGGACCCCGCCGAGGTCCTCGCGGGCTCCCACGAGGTCGTCCTGGCCGTCCCGTCCCAGAGCCTGAGGGGAAACCTCGAGACGTGGGTCGACCTCCTCGAGCCCGACGCCGGGGTCATCTCGCTGGCGAAGGGTATCGAGACCGGGACGCTGATGCGTATCAGTGAGGTCGTCGCAGAGGTGACGGGGTTGACGCCGGACAGGATCGCCGCGCTGTCCGGCCCCAACCTCGCGCGGGAGGTCGCCGAGGGTCAGCCCGCGGCGACCGTCATCGCCTGCACGGACGCCGACCGTGCCGCCCGCCTGCAGGACGCCTTCGCCACCCCCTACTTCCGGCCGTACACGAACTCCGATGTGGTGGGCTGCGAGATCGGCGGTTCCACCAAGAACGTCATCGCGCTCGTGTGTGGGATCGCCTCCGGCATGGGCCTGGGCGACAACACCATGGCCTCGTTGGTCACGCGCGGATTGGCGGAGTCGACGAGGCTGGGGGTGGCGCTCGGAGCCAACCAGATGACCTTCGCGGGGCTCGCGGGTCTCGGCGACATGGTCGCCACCTGCACCTCGCCGCTGTCCCGCAACCGCACCTTCGGAGAGCGACTGGGCAGGGGCGAGACCCTGGAGCAGGCACAGGAGGCCACCAACGGTCAGGTCGCGGAGGGGGTCAAGTCCTGTACGTCGATCCGTGCGCTCTCCCGGCAGGTAGGGGTCGAGATGCCCCTGACCGAGGCCGTCCACGAGATCTGCCACGAGGGGGGCGACGCCGTCGAGGTGGCGGTGCGCCTCATGAGACGCAGCACCAAGCCCGAGTAGCCTCGGCCCGGTGAATCGCATCACCGTTGCCGTCCTGTACGGCGGGCGTAGCTCGGAGCACTCCGTGAGCTGCGTGTCCGCCGGTGCCGTCATGGCACACCTCGACCCAGCCGTCTACGAGGTGGTCCCGGTCGGGATCACCGGATCGGGGACGTGGACCCTGGGTCCCGACGACGTCTCGGGCCTGCGGATCATCGACCGTGTGCTGCCGGAGGTCGACCCGGGTCGACCCCGGGTGGCACTCGGCCTGTCCGCCGACGACCGAGGGGTCCTGCGGTTCCTGGACGGTGAGCGCGCCGGCGACGAGGTGGCCCGGGTGGACGTGGTGTTCCCCGTCATGCACGGCACCCATGCGGAGGACGGCACCGTCCAGGGGCTGTTGGAGCTCTCGGGCGTCCCATACGTGGGCCCGGGGGTGTTCGCCAGCGCGGCCGGAATGGACAAGGAGTTCACCAAGGTGGTGCTGGGTGCGGCCGGACTGCCGATCGGCGAGCAGGTCGTGTTGCGTCCCGGGTCGGGGCCGGTGCCGGAGTCGGAGGTGGACCGGCTCGGGCTGCCGTTGTTCGTCAAGCCCGCCCGCGGTGGGTCGTCCATCGGGATCACCAAGGTCAGCCACCGGGGAGAACTCGACGCGGCCATCGCCGAGGCCCGCCGGTTCGACCCCAAGGTCATCATCGAGGCGGCCATCGTGGGTCGCGAGGTCGAATGCGGCGTTCTGCAGTATCCGGACGGCCGGGTGGAGGCGAGCCTGCCCGCCGAGTTGCACATCCCCGGGGAGCCGACCGGTCTGGACGGCGAGACGGAGGGCGACTCCTTCTACGACTTCGACACGAAGTATCTCGACGACGTCTGCACGTTCGACCTGCCCGCGCGGCTCCCCGCCGCGGAGACCGATCGCCTTCGGGCCCTGGCCGTCGAGGCGTTCCACGCCCTGGACGCGCGTGGGCTGAGCCGCGTCGACTTCTTCGTCACCGACCACGGGCCGGTGATCAACGAGGTCAACACCATGCCGGGATTCACCCCGATATCGATGTACCCACAGATGTGGGCGGCCTCCGGAGTCGACTACCGGACCCTGCTCGACACCCTCGTGCGGACCGCGCTGGCCGGGTGTTGACCGCGCGCGTCAGCTGATCGGCGCGGGCCGCGGTTCCACGGCCTCGAGGACGGCGGAGAGCGCGTCCGACAGGTCCTGGATCGGGCCCGTGCCGCCGGTCGCGGGGAGCGTGACCGCGATGTACTCCGGCCGGTCCACGGCCACCCAGGTGGACGACGTCACGGCCGGGTCCGGGTCCGGATCGTTGAACCACTGCACACCGTTGACCTCCTGGAGCGTCGACCCGACCGTGAAGGTCGGCGGTGCGGGCAGACCGCAGCGGACGACGACGGTCTCGGCGTCGGGCAACCGGTACGCCGCCGCGCCCGGGGGCGCGGGTTCGACGAACGGGACGCGGTCGGCCTCGCCCAGGGACTCCGGGAGAGACTCCAGAAGCGACAGGCACTCCTCGGATCCGGCGCCGGGGGCCGGGATGCTCACCGCGGTGACGGGCTCGCTCGCGGCGGTCTCGGCGGCCTCGTCGCTCATACTGCGCACCAGAACCAGGACCACGGCGAGCAACACCAGCGGGATCAGGACCGCCGCGATCACGACGACGGTCGAGACCGGTGGTCGGTGTCCACCGTCGGGCGTCAGGTCCTGCGATGCCGCGGGCCCGGATGAACCGGATGACCTCGCGTCGTGCCGGTCCCCCGAGTTCGTCTCCGTGGTGCGCACCTCGAGTCGTCCTCTCTCCTGCGATCGGCCGCCCGGGTCGCGGCCGCTAGCCTGTCGGCAACGCTACAGACACCCGCCGGAGCTCCCGGCGCCTGACCACCGAGGACACCGATGAGCGCTGCGAGCGACCGGCCACCGACCGTCGCCGAAGTCGGGGAAGCCGCGGTCCTGGAGGTGTTGAGCGGGCCGGGGCGGGTCGGCTCGGGCGATCCCGTGGGCAACGGGGACGACGCGGCGGTTCTCGGGCCCGCCGCGGCGACCGTGGTGACGACGGACATGCTGGTCGAGGGCACCCACTTCCGTCTGGACCTGACCACGTGGCGGGACATCGGTCGCCGCGCCGTCGCACAGAACGTCTCCGACGTCCTGGCCATGGGCGCCGACTGCTCCCGGGTCCTCGTGGCCCTGGCGGTGCCCGGCAGGACGACCATGGAACAGATCGGTGAGCTGGCCGCCGGAATCCACGGAGAGGCCGCGCGATCCGGTGCGGAGGTGGTGGGCGGTGATCTCACCAGCGCGACCCTCGTCGTCGTCGGGGTCACCGCGATGGGCACCCTGCCGGACGGCGCGCGCCCCCTGCGGATCGACGGCGCCGCCCCCGGAGACCGAATCGCGCTCACCGGTGAACCCGGTCGGTCCGCCGCGGGGTTGGCACTACTGCTGGCGGGGCACCACGACGGCGCCCTGCAACAGGCCCACAGGGTCCCCGAACCCCCGATCGGTTCCGGCAGGGCGGCCAGGCTCGCCGGCGCCAGCGCGCTCACCGACGTCAGCGACGGCCTCCTCCGCGACCTGTCCGGGATGGCGCGCGCGTCCGGGGTGGCCGCGGACCTCGTCGTCGGGGCGCTGCCCGTCGATCCCCGGCTGGGCGAGGCCGCTGCGGCACTGGGGCTCGGCGACCCCGACGCGCAGATCGTGGACTGGATCCTCGACGGCGGGGAGGATCACGGGCTGCTCGGAACCTTCCCTCCCGGGACGACCGTGCCCCCGGGCTTCACCGTCATCGGGACGATCCGCGAGGGGGACCCCGGGGCCGTCTATCTGGACGGCCGCCCGCGCACCCCGGGGGGCTGGGACTCCGCACGGGGCGCAAACTAGGCTGAGCGCATGGCCGTCTACGCACTCGGAGACCTCGAACCCGACATCGCCCCCGACGCCTGGGTGCACCCCGACGCCGTGGTGATCGGCCGCGTCCGGCTGGGGCCGGGCGTGTCGGTGTGGCCGACCGCCGTCCTCCGCGGAGACTACGGGCGCATCGAGGTCGGTGCGATGACCAACATCCAGGACGGCACGATCGTCCACTGCACCGAGACCGAACCGACGGTGTTCGGAGAGCACTGCATCGTGGGCCACAACGCGCACATCGAGGGGGCGACGATCGGGGACGGTGCTCTCGTCTCCTCCGGTTCGATCGTGCTCAACGGCGCCGCGATCGGTGCCGGGGCGGTCGTCGCCGCCGGGTGCCTGATCCCGCCCCGGTTCGAGCTCCCCCCCGCGCGCATGGCGATGGGGGCGCCCGCGAGGATTCGCGAGGGGTACGAGGTGGACCCGGCGATGCTCGAGGGGAACACGCAGAAATACCACGAGAACGCGATGCGGTACCGCTCCGAGCTGCGACGGATCGACTGACCGGGTGGTCGGGGGCGACGCGGGCCGACGCCCGCTGGACGAGCTCGTCGAACCGGGGTGGGCGCGCGCGTTGGCGCCGGTCGAGGACCGCATCCGGCGAATGGGCGACTTCCTGCGCGAGGAGAATTCGGCGGGGCGCGGCCACCTCCCCACCGGTGACCGGATCCTGCGCGCGTTCACCCAGCCGTTCGACGACGTCCGCGTGCTGATCGTGGGTCAGGACCCCTATCCGACCCCGGGCCACGCCGTCGGTCTGAGCTTCGCCGTGGACGGACACGTCCGCCCCCTGCCGCGGAGTCTGGTCAACATCTACCGCGAGTACACCGACGACCTCGGGCTGCCGGCCCCCGCACACGGTGACCTGAGTGCCTGGACCCGCAGCGGCGTGCTCCTCCTCAACCGGGTGCTCACCGTGGCTCCGGGGCAGCCCGCCTCCCACCAGCGCAAAGGGTGGGAGGAGGTCACCGGGCGGGCGATCGAGGCGCTGATCGAGCGCAACCGACCGATGGTCGCGATCCTCTGGGGGCGCCAGGCACAGTCCCTCGGGCCGATGCTCGGGGGCACACCGGTCATCGCCTCCGCGCATCCCTCGCCGCTGTCGGCCTCGCGTGGGTTCTTCGGGTCCCGCCCGTTCAGCCGCGCGAGCGACGAGCTGTGCCGGCTCGGCGTGGACCCCGTCGACTGGCGGCTGCCCGAGCTGCCGGATCAGACGTAGGGGTGCGCTCGGACCCCGCCGGAACGCGGGGTGCGCTCAGACCCCGCCGAAGCGCGGGGTGCGCTTGGCGACGAACGCGTCCACGCCCTCGATCCCGTCAGGAGACACCGCCAGCGCCGCGATGGAGTCCCGTTCCGCGTCGAGCTGCTCCGCGAGTGTTCTCTCGCCGGACCGACGCAACAGTTCCTTGGTGGCGGCGTACGAGGCCCGCGGGCCGTTCGCGAGGCGGACGGCCAGGTCGCGAGCAGTGGTCGAGACGTCCTCCTCCGTGAAGGTGGTGAGCAGTCCGATGGCGTGGGCCCGCGCCCCGTCGACGGGCTCGTTGCCGAGGATGAACGCCCGGGCCGCCGCCGCCCCGATCGCCCGGGGCAGACGCCACGACATGCCACCGTCCGGGGACAGGCCGATGCCCGGGTAGGCCGCGAGCAGGCGGGTGTCCGGGCCCCCGACGGAGAAGTCGGCGGCCAGGGCGAGAGACAGTCCCGCGCCCGCCGCCCACCCGGCCACCGCGGCCACCACCGGCACGGGCGCCTCCTCGAGTTGTCGGACCACCCCGTGCAACCGGTCGGCCAGCTCCCGGACGTGCTCCGAACGGTCCTCGGCCGCGGCGAATCCGGGCACGTTGCCGCCCGCACAGAAGTTCTTGCCCAACCCCACCAGGAGGATGGCGCCGGCGTCGATTTCGCCCGACAGGAGGGCGGTCAGCGTGGTGCCCGCCTGGGTGACGGCGTCGGAGTCCAGCGAGTTCCCCTTGCCCTCGAGGGAGACGGGGATGGTGAGGACGCCGTCAGCGAGTGTGACGAGGGGAGCGGCGGTCAGGTCAGGGGTCATCTGGTCTCCAGGGAGTGGTACGGGCCGTCTCGGCCTGTTCGACAGGGTGTCGCACGGTGAGGGTACTAGGCTTGGCCGGGCCGACCGACGGAGTCGGACAGCTGGGGTCAGCGGCGCCGAGGAGGGGTGATGGCACACGAGTCGACGAGTGTCGAGGAACGCCCGTCATCGCTGGACGCCCACGGGCTCCTGGACTGGGCCCGCCGGTGCGTGGAGCACCTCGCGACCCATCGCGAGGAGATCAACGCCCTCAACGTCTTCCCGGTCCCGGACTCGGACACGGGGACCAATCTGCTCTACACGATGAGAGCCGCCGTCGACCGCGCCGAGGGTGAGGAGGCATGGATCTCCGAGGGCGGGGGGAGCGCCGGTGCCCGTGAGATCGCCGTGGCGCTCGGGCACGGCGCCGTCCACGGCGCGCGGGGCAACTCCGGCGTCATCCTGTCGCAGGTCCTCCGGGCGGTCGGCGAGGCGGCGACGTTCACGGTCGTCGACGCCTCCACCTACCGCCGAGCTCTCCGCACGGCGGTCACCCTCGTCGACCACGCGCTCAGCGATCCGGTCGAGGGCACCATCGTGACCGTGCTCCGCGAGGCGGCCGCGGGCGCCGGCCGGTCGTCGGCCAACTCGCTCGTCGAGGT
>NZ_JADDKI010000155.1:0-3593 GCF_015356725.1 Dietzia sp. SYD-A1 | reverse complement strand
GTCGCGTCCTTCCTCGCCGGCGCCGGGGGAGTGGGTCGCGTGACGGTGTCGCCGGCGCCGGGGGACGGCCCCACGGTGGTGAACGCGGTGCTGTCCGGCGGTGACTCCGAGTCCCGGCGCACACTGGACGCGGTCCGCGAGGAGATCCCTCCGCCCGGCGAGGGCGTCGAGCGGCAGCTGACCGGCCGGGCCGAGGTGCTCCGTGAGGACGACCTGATCGCGCGGGAGGACCTGACCCGCGCCGAGCTCATCGCCGTCCCGGTCACCCTGGTCCTGCTCGTGCTGTTCTTCGGCTCCGTGGTGGCCGCCGCGGTCCCGGTCGCGATCGGGGTGCTCGCCATGCTCTCGACGTTCGTCATCCTGTCGGGGCTGGTCCACCTGATCGACGTCTCGGTGTTCGCGCTCAACCTCGTGATCGGTCTGGCACTGGGTCTCTCGATCGACTACAGCCTCCTGGTGGTGACCCGGTTCCGTGAGGAACTGGCCACCGGGGTCGACCCGCCGGAGGCCGTCGAGGGCACGATGCGCCGGTGCCGGAGGACCATCGTCATCTCGGCGGTGACGGTCGGCCTGTGTCTGGCCGCGCTCACGGCGGTGGACATGCCCTATCTGAGGTCCATGGCGTTGACCGGTGTCGCGGTCGTGGCGCTCGTCGCCATCCTCACGCTGGTGGTGCTGCCCCCGGTCCTGCGGGTTCTCGGCCGGCGGATCGACGCGTGGTCCGTGAGACGGGTGGACCCGACCCGGCCCGGTCGCTCGGTCACGGCGATGCTGGGGGTCTCGCGGCGCCACCCGGTGGCGGTGGCGCTGGGGGTGTCGATGCTCCTGTTGATCCTGCTGACGCCGGCGTTCGGCCTCCGGCTGGGCACGCTCGATGACAGGGTCCTGCCACAGGACGCGCCGTCCAGGGTGGCGGCCGAGCGGTTGCGCGACGAGCGACCTGACCTCGGATCCGATCCGCTGGTGATCCTCGCGGACGGCGTGGATCCCGGGGTGTTGGCGGAGCGGGTGTCGCGTATCGACGGCGTCACGGCGACGCGGGGACCGGACGAGACCCTGTCCGACGGGCTCGCGGTGGGTCCCGGCGACCCCGACCTGAGGCGGGGCTCCGTTGCCGCGGTGGAGGTGGTGACGGCCCCGGGTCTGACCCAGCCGGAGCAACAGGACCTCGCCGAACGGGTCCGGGAGGTCGTGGCCCCCGCACCGGTGGCGGGAACCTACTCCGACGACGTCGACACCCGGAAGGCGATCAGCGAGCGGGCGGTCCCGGTCGCCCTCCTCGTCATGGCGGTGGTGCTGCCCCTGGTGTTCCTGCTCACCGGCGGAGTGCTGGTGACCCTCAAGACGCTGGTCATGGCGGCGCTGAGTCTCACCGCGAGCTTCGGTGTGATGGTGTTGGTCTTCCAGGAGGGCTACCTGGCCGATCTGGTGGGCGTGACGGCCACGGGGGTGGTGGACAGCTCCTCACCGCTGTTGATGGCGTGCCTGGCCTTCGGACTGTCGATGGACTACCAGTTGTTCCTGCTCTCGCGGGTCCGCGAGGAGTACGACCGCCACGGCGACACCACCCGGGCCGTGGTCGACGGGGTGTCCCGCACCGCCCCCGTCGTGGGGGCGGCGGCGGTTCTGGTGGCGGTGGTGTTCCTCGCCATCGGTACATCGGGTATCAGCGTGGTCCGGCTTCTCGGCCTCGGTCTGGCACTCGCGGTGCTGGTGGACGCGTTCGTCATCAGGCTGTTGCTCGTCCCGAGCGCGATGCTGCTGCTGGGCGACGCCAACTGGTGGGCGCCGCGGCCCCTGCGAGCTGTCTTCGACCGCCTGCGGATCCGGGAGGCCACGCCGTAGGTTCGGGTCATGATCCTGGACGACCTCCGTGCCCGCCTCCACACCGCCTCCGTCCTCACCGACGCGGACGTGCTGGAGGGATACCGCCAGGACTGGGCCAAGGCTCCGGACCCCGGGATGCCGTTGGCCGTGGTTCGTGCACGGTCGACCGAGGATGTCCAGGAGGTCATGCGCTGGGCGGGGACCCACGGGGTGCCGGTGGTCCCGCGGGGTGCCGGTTCGGGGCTCTCCGGGGGAGCGACGGCGGTGGAGGGCGGGATCGTGCTGTCCACCGAGCTCATGCGGGACATCGACGTCGACCCGGTGACTCGCACCGCGACCGTCCAGCCGGGTCTTCTCAACATCGAGGTCAAACGGGCCGTCGCCGCGCACGGCCTCTGGTATCCCCCCGATCCTTCGTCGTACGAGATCTGTTCGATCGGCGGCAACATCGCCACCAACGCCGGTGGCCTGTGCTGCGTGAAGTACGGCGTGACCACCGACTACGTTCTCGGTCTGACGGTGGTGCTGGCCGACGGCACCGCGGTGCGTCTGGGTGGTGCGCGCCTCAAGGACACCGCCGGGTTAAGCCTGACCAAGCTCTTCGTGGGCAGTGAGGGCACGCTGGGGATCGTCACCGAGATCATCGTGCGGCTCATCCCCGAGCAACCACCGCGCTCCACGGTGGTGGGGATCTTCCCCGACGTGGTGGCGTGCAGCGACGCGGTCCTGGCCATCACGCGCCGGATCCGCCCGGCGATGCTGGAGTTCATGGACACCGTCTCGATCCGGGCCGTGGAGGCGGACCTGAGGATGGGGCTGGACACCTCGGCGGGCGCGATGTTGCTGGCCCAGTCCGACCTCACCGGACCCGACCGCGCGGTCGAGACCGAGTTCATGGCCGAGGCGTTCCGCACGCACGGCGCGACGGAGGTGTTCGCGACCGACGACCCCGAGGAGGGTGAGCAGTTCACGGTCGCGCGTCGGGCCGCGTTCACCAGCCTGGGCAAGACCGGGACTCTGTTGCTGGAGGACGTCGGGGTGCCGCTGCCCGCGCTGCCGGAGCTGGTCGCCGGGATCGAGGAGATCTCCGCCCGGCGGGACGTGCCGATCGCGCTGGTCGCTCACGCCGGCGACGGCAACACCCATCCGATCATCGTGCTGACCGACGACGACCCGGACCGCGCTCACCGGGCCCAGGCGGCGTTCGGCGAGGTGATGGATCTGGCGATCGGGATGGGAGGGACGATCACCGGCGAACACGGCGTGGGACGACTCAAGGCGCCGTGGCTGCCCGCCCAGCTGGGCGAGGACGCGATGGAGTTAAACCGCCGCATCAAGACCGCGCTGGACCCGCAGGGGCTCCTCAACCCCGGGACGATGTTCTGACGTCGTCGCCGGCGGTGTCGTCGGCGCTGTCCTCGCCGGACGGGACCCGGACCCGGACCGCCGCCGCGACCGGCGTGCCCACCGGGATCGCCCGGCCGTGCAGAGCCACGGTGATGATCCCCAGCTCGATCTGGCGGGAGACCACCTCAACCGGCGAGTCGGGACGCAGACCGATCTCGGCCAGGTGCCGGAGCACGGAATTGTCCCGGTCGGACACCCGGGTGACGACGCCCGCGCCGCCCTCCGGCACCCGGTCCAGGGGGATGTCGGTGAGGTGGACCAGCCGCCCGTCACGGGTGGGGATGGGGTCGCCGTGGGGGTCGCGGCGCGGGTGGTCCAGAAAGCCGTCCAGGGCGTCGACGAACCGGTCGGACACCACG
>NZ_JADDKI010000154.1:0-6918 GCF_015356725.1 Dietzia sp. SYD-A1 | reverse complement strand
CATCGAGACCGCGGTGCCGACGCTCCGGGGCGGGCTCGTCGACGGGATCGAGATCTCCCAAGCGGGGCCGGGGGGTCGCCTCGTCGTCGTACCGGTCGGCGGCGTACCCGTAGTCCGCTCGGCGATCGCGGGAGACGCCGCCGAGGTCGTCGGCCTCGTGCGGCGCACGGGAACCGCGGAGGTCGTGGTGGATCGGGCGGTCGTAGTCGTCCAGGTACTCGTCCTCGTACGCCGCGACGGGCGACATTCCGAAGTACTCCTTGAACCGGGCGATTGCGCTCATCTTCCGGGGACCTTCCTGATACGGGTCGTCGCGGGCCGTTCGTCGCGGGAGAGGCCCCGCGATGCTGGACCTCAAACTACTGGCCGTGGTCCCAGGATCGCCGTTCCGACACGCACGCAGGTCGAACCGGCGGCGATCGCGGATTCCAGGTCGCCTGACATCCCGGCGGAGAACTCACGGGCCCCCGGGTGAGCGCGACGCAACTCCTCCGCCACCCGGGCGGCCTCGGCGAAGTGAGCGGCGGGCGGTCCGGTCAACGGCGGCACCACCATGAGCCCGGCCAGCCGCAGGTGGTCCAGCCCCGCGACGTGATCGGCGAGCGCGAGGAGGTCGTCGCGGGCCACCCCGCCACGTGAGGTGTCCCCGTCGAGACTCAGCTGGAGCAGCACCGGAAGCACCCCGGGTCGCTCGCCGTCCGCCGCGGCCCGGACCCTGCCCTTCTGCAGCCCGCCTGCGACCTTGACCGAGTCGACCGAGTGCACGCGATCCGCCCACCCGGCCACCGCGGCGGCCTTGTTGGACTGGATGTGGCCGATCATGTTCCAGCGCACCGCCGCCGCCAGATCCGGCTCGGCGGCGGCCAGATCGGCCACCTTCGCGGCCGCCTCCTGCACGCGGTTCTCGCCGAGGTCCCGGACCCCCAGGCGGGCGAGCCGCGCGACGTCCCCGACGGGGTGGAACTTGGTGACGACGACGAGGTCGACACCGTCCTGACGGCCCGCCGCCGCCAGCGCCGCGTCCAGCCGCTCCCTGGTCTCGGTGAGCCGCGCGGCCAACTCCTCTGATCGCGGATCAGACACGGCGGGCGGGCTCCGGTCGGGGACATCGCTGCATGTCCTCAACCTATCGGAGCGGCCCGGCCGGTCGCCAGCAGGTCAGAGCTGCCGCAGGATCACGCTGGCCTGGCGTCCGGTGCGGCCCTGTCTGCGGTAGGAGAAGAGGGAGTCGTCGGCGATGGTGCACCGTGGGTCGGTGTCGACGCGGACCACGCCGAGTCCGGCGAGCTGTCGGGCCAGGCCCGCGCGCAGGTCCACCCCGGCCGTCCCGGCGACGGTCCGGGTGAGACTCCCCGGCAGCGCCGCCTCCACCTCATGCGCGAGGTCGTCGGGCAACTCGTAGTGCTGACCCGCCGCCGCCGGTCCGAGCAGGACGGAGATCCTCTCGGGTCGGGCTCCCAACGACGTCATGGCCCCGATCAGCGAGGGGACGATCCCGCCGACGGCACCCTTCCGGCCGGCGTGGGCCGCGCCGATGACCCCGGCCTGCTCGTCCGCGGCGAGCACGGGCACGCAGTCGGCGGTCAGCACGGCCAGGGCCAGACCGGGCCGGTCCGTCACGAGCCCGTCGGTCGCCGGGACGGCTCCGCCGGTTTGGCGGGTGACCCGGGCGATCCGGGTGCCGTGGACCTGGTCCATCCACACGACGTCCGAGGTCGGCACCCCGAGTATCCGCGCGAGGCGGGCCCGGTTGGACGCCACCGCGGTCGGGGCGTCGCCGACGTGGTCACCGAGGTTGAACGAGTCGAAGTCACCGGTGGAGACGCCTCCGCGGCGGGTGGTGACGATCCGGCGGACGCGCCCGGGGCCGTGGGTGGCCACCCCGGTCAGTGCCGCATGAAGGGGGGGACGTCGATGTCGTCGTCCTCGTCCCGGCGGCGCGATCCCTGGGAACCCGCGCCGGCCTGACCCGACTCACGGCGCTCCTCTCGTCGCCCGCCGTCGAGGGGGGTCGATCCGAGCCCGGGGGCACCACCGGTTTCTCCGGACCCTCCCGGGACCTCCTCGTCGTCGAGGTGGTGGCGGCCGCGCCGCGACTGGCCCGAGCCGGAGGTCTGCCGGGAGCCGCCCTCGAACCCGGCGGCGATGACGGTCACCCGCACCTCGTCGCCGAGGGAGTCGTCGACGACGGTGCCGAAGATGATGTTGGCGTCGGGGTGCGCCTCCTCCTGGACGAGGGTCGCGGCCTCGTTGATCTCGAACAGGCCCAGGTCACTGCCGCCGGCGATCGACATGAGTACGCCCTTGGCGCCCTCCATCGTCGTCTCCAGCAGCGGCGAGTTGATGGCGGCCTCGGCGGCCTTGTACGCCCGACCCTCGCCCCGAGAGGAACCGATCCCCATGAGCGCGCTGCCCGCCCCGGACATGACGCCCTTGACGTCGGCGAAGTCGACGTTGATCACGCCGGGGGTGGTGATGAGGTCGGTTATTCCCTGGACGCCGTTGAGGAGGACCTCGTCGGCGGTCTTGAAGGCCTCCATCATGGACACGCCGGCGTCCCCGAGCTGGAGCAGCCGGTCGTTGGGGATCACGATAAGGGTGTCGCAGGCCTCGCGCAGGCCCTCGATCCCCGCCTCGGCCTGTCCCCCGCGACGCTTGCCCTCGAAGGAGAACGGGCGGGTGACGACGCCGACGGTGAGCGCGCCGAGCTTGCGCGCGATGGCCGCGACGACCGGCGCGCCACCGGTGCCGGTACCGCCGCCCTCCCCGGCCGTGACGAAGACCATGTCCGCACCCTTGAGGACCTCCTCGATCTCGTCCTTGTGGTCCTCCGCCGCCTTGCGCCCGACCTCCGGGTCGGCCCCGGCACCGAGGCCGCGGGTGAGTTCACGACCGACGTCGAGCTTGACGTCGGCGTCGGACATGAGGAGCGCCTGAGCATCGGTGTTCACCGCGATGAACTCGACGCCCTTGAGGCCCTCGTCGATCATCCTGTTCACGGCGTTGACACCGCCGCCCCCGATTCCGACGACCTTGATGACTGCGAGGTAGTTGTGCGGTGAGCTCATCGAGGCCCGGCCTTCCTTTGGGGTGTCGTGCTCGGTTGCATGCTGTCTCGACGAAAGACTGTCGCCCAACCCTCACCCTCTACTTGAGGGTTAAAGTTGCTGGTCAGAGGCGGTTTCCGCCGTCGGGTCACACGGTAGGGGCACCGGCCCCGCCCGTCCACGAGGCTCGCGGGCGTGTCGGTCTACCGCGACGCCGGCAGTGCCGGATTGGAGACGTTCCAGATCTCGCCGGGTTGCTCGAGGACCATCTGCAACGCGACCGCCTTCTCGTGGTCGCGGCCGGCGGCCCCCCACTCGACGATCCGGCCGTCGACGAGAGTGAGCACGATCGACGCCGGCGTCTCGACATCGACCGACGCGATCTCCTGGCCCGCGGTCCCCCGGACCTCCGCGAAGACGATCGAGAGGTCACGGACGATCCCCGGCAGGTCGGAGCGGGCCTCCTGCCCCACGGTGAGTTCCGGCGTGCCGGGAGGCGGGTCACCCTGTCCGAAGTCGATCCCCTGACCGTCGACGAGATGCCGTGCGCCGTCGACCTCGACCACGACCAGGGCCGTCCGTTCGATGAGCGAGATCCGCAGGGTCGACGGGTAGTCGCGGGTGACCGTGACCTGGTCGACCCTGGGGATCCCCGCGACACGCCGCGCCACCGCGTGGGTGTCCACCTGGAGCAACGGGGTACCGGGGGACACCGCCGCCCGCTCGGTCACCGCCTCCACCGGGATCGTGCTGGTCCCGGTCACCTGGACCTGCCGGACGGAGAACACCGGCAGGAAGTACATCGCGATGTACCCGACCAGCAGGACGACCAGGGCCACACCGAGCCCGATGTAGATGCGGTTGGTACGGCGACGCCGCCTGCGCAGGGTGGCCCGGACCGCGGGGTCCGAGTGGCGCACCCGCTCGTCGGAGCGACGGACGGCGGCCGCGGCGAGCCGTCGGTCGGGATCATCCGACGTCGTCGGATCCACCGCGTCCTCGCGTGGCTCATCGGTCACCGCGGTGTCCCCCTCACGAGGTGGCCCTCGTCATGACCCCGTCCCGCTCCCCGTGGGCCCGGCCACGATCCTCGGGCCGAGCGTCGTGATGTCCCCGGCCCCGAGGGTGAACACCACGTCGTCGGGCCGGACGACCTCGAAGACCGTGGCCAGGGCCGTGTCGAGGTCGGGCACGTGGTGGGCGGGGGAGCTGACGTGGCGGGCGACGAGTCCGCCGTCGACACCCGGCTCGGGCTGCTCACGCGCGCCGTACACATCGAGCACCACCACCTCGTCGGCGAGGGACAGGGCCCGCCCGAACTCCTCGGCGAAGATCCGGGTCCGGGAGTACAGGTGGGGCTGGAACACGGCGATCAGACGGCCGCCGTCCGCGGAGACGATCTCCCGCCCCGCGCTCAACACCGCCCTGACCTCGGTGGGATGGTGCGCGTAGTCGTCGAAGACCCTCGCCCGACCACCGCGGACGGTCGCCGTGCCCTTGGGCTCGAAGCGTCGGCCCACTCCCCCGAAGCCGGACAGGCCGGCCAGGAAGTCCTCGACGTCTATCCCGGCGTCCCCCGCGACCTCCCGGGCGGCGAGCAGGGCCGCGAGGGCGTTGAGCGCCATGTGGCGGCCCGGGGTACCCACGTGGAGGTCCCCGCGCGGGCGGCCGTCGAGCGTGAGAACGGCCCGGGTCCCGCCCGAGTCGACGTCGATCCCGGCGAGCTCCCCCGTGACCGGCAGGTCGGTCTCCGGGCCGCCCGCGGTGCGGTACCCCACCACCCGGACACCCGCGGACGCCGCGCGGCGGGCGCGCTCGACCGCTCCCTCGTCGTCCAGACACACGACCAGGGCGCCGGTCTCCGGGATCCGGGCGAGGAACGTGTCGAAGACCTCGAAGTACGCCTCCGCCGTACCGAAGTGATCGAGGTGGTCGGGCTCCGCGTTGGTCAGGATCACCACGTCCGGCTCGTAGTGGACGAGCGAGCCGTCGGACTCGTCGGCCTCGGCCACGAACACCGGATCCGCGCCGCCGTGGGCGTTGGTGCCGAACTGCAGCACCGTGCCCCCCACCGCGAAGGACGGGTCCGCGCCGGCGGCGAGCATCCCGGCGATCAGCATCGAGGTCGTGGATGTCTTCCCGTGCGTGCCGCACACCATGATCGAGCGACCCGCCCGCGCGAGGTGGCCGAGGACCTGGGACCGGGTGACCACCGGGATCCCGGCCGCCCGCGCCGCGACCAGCTCGGGGTTGTCCGCGGGGATCGCGGCCTTGGAGACCACCACGATCTGCGGCGGGGAGTCGAGCGCGTGCAGCGCGGCCGCGTCGTGGCCGACCCGGACCACGGCGCCGAGGGACTCGAGGGAACGGAGGTCCGCAGAGTCCCGCGCGTCACTGCCCGAGACCGCCACCCCGTGGTCGAGCAGGATCCGCGCGACGGCGGACATCCCCGCGCCGCCGATGCCGATCATGTGGACCCGACCCAGTGTGTCGGGAACGGACCCCGTCGTGATGCCGTCCCCGGTGGAGCGGGCCTCAGGTGCGGTGCTCTCGGTCAACGCCGTGCCTTTCCGGCGGCCTCGATCGCGATCCGCGCCACGACCTCCGCCGCATCTCGTGAGCCGCCGCTGACGGCGGCCGCGGACATGGAGTCCAGCCGGTCGCGGTCCAGTGCGAGGGGCAGGACCGTGGACCGGAGGTGGTCCGGGGTGAGCGCCACGTCCTCGACGAGCAGCGCCGCGCCGCCCGCCACCAGGTCCCGGGCGTTGAGCGCCTGCTCCCCGTTGCCGTGCGGGAGCGGGACGAACACGGCGGGGAGCCCCACCGCGGAGACCTCGGCCACCGTGATCGCCCCGGAACGGCACAGGATCAGATCGGCTGCCGCGTACGCCAGGTCCATCCGGTCCAGATAGGGCACCGTCACGTAGGCGGGCCCGTCCCCCGTCACGACCGGCGCGTCACCGAGGTTCCTGGGCCCCACGGCGTGCAGTACGCCGACGCCGGCGTCGGAGAACTCCTGCGCCACCGCGGCCATCGCCGAGTTCAGGGTTCGAGCTCCCTGGGATCCACCCACCACCAGCACGGTCGGCGCGTCGGGGTCCAGCCCGAAGGTCGCCCGCGCCTCGGCCCGCAACGCGGCCCGGTCGAGACCGGCCACCGCCCGCCTCACCGGGTTGCCCACCACCCGGGCGTCCAGTCCGGATCCACTGACCGCGGCCAGCGTGGCCTCAGCGAACCGTGCGCCGAGCTTGTTGGCGATCCCCGCGCGGGCGTTGGCCTCGTGGACCACGATCGGGACCCGGCCCCTGGTGAGGGCGGCCGCCAGGTACACGGGGACGCACGCGTAACCGCCGAACCCCACCACCACGTCGGCGTCCGTCCGGCGCAACACGGCGCTCGCGCCCCGCACGGCGCGCACCAACCGGGTGGGCAGGCGGAGCAGGTCCCCCCCGACGCTCCGGGGCAGGGGAACCGGGTCGACCAACTCGAGCGGGACACCGCGGCGCGGGACCAACTCGGTCTCGAGACCCTTCGGGGTGCCGACGGCGGTCACACGGGCGTTCGGGTCCAGCTCGGCCACGGCCTCACCGACGGCCAGGGCGGGTTCGATGTGGCCAGCGGTACCGCCCCCCACGACCAGAACTGACAGGCCCTCGGTGCGCGGCGCGCTCATCGCTCCCGTCCCCGGTGGATAGGACTGGGTCCGCCGCCGCCCGGGGACTGCCGGGTACCGGGGTCGACCGCCGGTCGCCGCGGCTGGCGACGGTCGTCCTCCCGGGCGCGGACGGGCTTGGCGTTGCGCCCGGTCATGGCGGTCGCCCCACGACGACGGTCCCGGGCGGTGTCGGGCGGGATCGGCATCGTCTCGTAC
>NZ_JADDKI010000153.1:0-13081 GCF_015356725.1 Dietzia sp. SYD-A1 | reverse complement strand
GGCTGGATCCGCAGGGCGTGGAGGGACGTGGCCAAGCCGTCATACTGGGCCACCAGCTGCACCAGGCCCACGAGCTCCGCCTCGGTCAGGTGCGTGGCCACCTTCTCCCACGTGCCGTCGGCGATGTCCTTGGTCCGCACGAGCTCGTCCACCGCGGTCAACACCGCCCGCAACCGATCCGACCACCCGGCGGATCGGGGATCGTGCAGGGTGCGGGCGATCTCGTCGTCGTCGAGCCCCACCCGCGCGCCGATCCGCTCGTGGTGGGCCCGTTCGTAGGCGCTGTCCCGGAGGTGGGCGACGCGCAGGATGACCAGCTCTGTGGTCCGGCGGTCGAGGACCCCGAACGGCATCATCATCCCGGAGTAGGCCAACCACGCGGGGAACAGTCGGCGTGCGCGGCCGAGTGTGGCGAACAGATGGACGTCGCGGCTGCCGGTGACGCGGGCTCCCACGCGGTTGACGGCCCAGCCCACCGGACCGAGTTCGCGGAACCCGCCGGGGCGGATTCGGGGCCGGCCCGGGTCCCCGGGGTCACTGTCGGTGTGGTGTGCCTGGCTCATGGCCGTCAGGGTAGGGCAGGGGAGGTCGTCCGGGAGTGGGGATCGTCGAGCAGATACGGCGAGAGCGACGATCGATGCGCATCGACCCTGAGTGTGCGGTTGAGCGGCGGGAAGGCACGCTGGGGGCAGGCGGGTCTCTCGCACATGCGGCACCCGGATCCGATCTTGGTGGCGGCGTCGGCGTCGGCGAGGTCCAGACCCTGCGCGTAGACGGTGCGGTGGGCGTGCCGGGCCTCGCAGCCCAGACCGATCGCGAAGGTCTTGCGGGGTTGGCCGAACCGCATGGGCCGGGTGGTCACGGTCCGCGAGACCCACAGGTGCAGGCGGCCGTCGGGCAACTCCGCGACCTGCCGCATGATCTTGCCGGGGAACGAGAAGGTCTCGTAGACGTTCCACAACGGGCACGTGCCGCCCGAGGTGGTGAAGTGGACGCCGGAGGCCGACTGCCGCTTGGACATGTTCCCCGCGCGGTCCACCCGCACGAAGCTGAAGGGCACCCCGGCGGCGCCCGGGCGCTGGAGCGTCGACAGGCGGTGGCACACGGTCTCGTAGCCCGTCGCATAGAAGGTCATCAGGCGTTCGACGTCGTAGCGGAAGTCCTCGGCGGTGTCGAGGAAGCGCTGGTAGGGCATCAGTACGGCGGCGGCGAAGTAGTTGGCCAGCCCGCGCTGGGCCAGGGAGGCGGCGGCGGGGGAGCTGAAGGCGCCGTCGGCCACCAGCTGGTCGAGCAGTTCGTGGTGCTCGAGGAACGCGAGCTCCGATGCCACGCGGAAGGCCTGTTGCCCCCCGGTCAGGTGCGCGGACAGGTCGAGCCGACGGTCGCGGTCGGAGTAGCGGTGCCACAGGCCGTCGGGCAGGTCCACGCGGCGCGCGACCCGGACCCCGTGGGTCTCGGCGAGCCGGTTCTCGAGCTCGGCGCGGACGTCGCCGCGGTTCATCCGGATCCGGGTGGTGAGCTCCTCGGCCGCGGTGTCCAGGGAATCGATGTAGTTCTGGCGCTGGTAGAAGTAGTCGCGCACCTCCTCGTGGGGCATGGCCAACGCGAAGGTGTCCGTGTCGTCGGACAGGGCGTTGCGACTCTCGGTGAGGGCGGCGAGGAGGTCGGCCGAGTTCCGATACCTCTGGTTCAGCACGGCGAAGGCGCGCGCCAGCGACGGGTGGGCACGGACCAGGTCGACCACCTCACCCGCGGGGACGCCGGCGGACACCTGGGGGTCGGACAGGGCCTCGGTCAGTTCCGCGATCAGCCGGGTGTCGGCGTCCGAGGCGAAGAAGGTCGAGTCGACCCCGTACTCCTCGGACAGCCGGGCCAGGACCCGGGAGGTGACCGGGCGCGCGTCCTTCTCGAGCTGGTTGAGATAGCTGGCGGACAGCCCCAGCGTCTCGGCGAACGCCGCCTGGGTAAGCCCCTGCTCCTCCCGCAGGCGTCGCAGGCGTGCGCCCATGTGAGTGGTGGTCATCGTCGGCTCCCGCGGTCGGTGGTGTGCCCCACATTCTTCGCAAAGTTTGCAATCGACGCAAGGAAACTCGCCAGATTCGCATAACTCGCAGGTAGACGGGCTGCGATGAGTGTGGCATCCTTTCGAAGTACAGGACGCCGCGCTCGCAATCGTGCGAAGCCGGCTCCGCCCCCGAGACAGGAAAGAGTCGCGATGTCGAACGTTGGCAAGGCACGTACCGCTGCAGAGATCCAGCAGGACTGGGACACCAATCCCCGCTGGAAGGGCATCACCCGCAACTACACCGCCGAGCAGGTGGCGGAGCTGCAGGGCACCGTCGTCGAGGAGCACACCCTCGCCCGCCGTGGCGCGGAGATCCTCTGGGACAAGGTCAACAACAAGGACTTCGTCAACTCCCTCGGCGCGCTGACCGGCAACCAGGCCGTGCAGCAGATCCGTGCGGGCCTCGAGGCCGTGTACCTCTCCGGCTGGCAGGTCGCCGGCGACGCCAACCTCTCGGGCCACACCTACCCGGACCAGTCGCTGTACCCGGCCAACTCGGTCCCGACCGTCGTGCGTCGGATCAACAACGCGCTGCTCCGCGCCGACGAGATCGCCCGCATCGAGGGTGACACCTCGGTGGAGAACTGGCTCGCCCCGATCGTCGCCGACGCCGAGGCCGGCTTCGGTGGCGCCCTGAACGCCTACGAGCTGCAGAAGGCCATGATCGCGGCCGGCGCCGCGGGCGTGCACTGGGAGGACCAGCTCGCCTCGGAGAAGAAGTGCGGCCACCTCGGTGGCAAGGTGCTCATCCCGACCAACCAGCACATCCGTACGCTGACCTCGGCCCGTCTGGCGGCCGACGTCGCGAACGTCCCGTCGGTCATCATCGCGCGCACCGACGCCGAGGCCGCTACGCTCATCACCTCCGATGTCGACGAGCGTGACCGCCCGTTCATCACCGGCGAGCGCACCGCCGAGGGCTTCTACAACGTCAAGAACGGCATCGAGCCCTGCATCGAGCGCGCCAAGGCCTACGCCCCGTTCTCCGACCTCATCTGGATGGAGACCGGCACCCCGGACCTCGAGTACGCCAAGCAGTTCGCCGAGGCCGTCAAGGCGGAGTTCCCGGACCAGCTCCTGGCCTACAACTGCTCGCCCTCCTTCAACTGGAAGGCGAACCTGGACGACGACACGATCGCCAAGTTCCAGAAGGAGCTCGGCGCGATGGGCTTCAAGTTCCAGTTCATCACGCTGGCCGGCTTCCACTCGCTCAACTACGGCATGTTCGACCTGGCCTACGGCTACGCCCGTAACCAGATGACCGCGTTCGTCGACCTGCAGCAGCGCGAGTTCAAGGCCGCCGAGGAGCGTGGCTTCACCGCCGTCAAGCACCAGCGCGAGGTCGGCGCCGGCTACTTCGACCGCATCGCCACCACGGTCGACCCCAACACGTCCACCGCGGCGCTGAAGGGCTCCACCGAGGAGGGTCAGTTCCACTGACCCCCAGGATCGCCCTCCGGTAGGGCGACCAGCACCATGGCACCACCACACCGGGGGCCGGGATCGTCTCCACGAGGCGGCCCCGGCCCCCGGTCGTGTCCGTGCACTCCGGGCCCGTGCCCGGACCGACCACCCGGTTCGAGAAGGACGTGTCGTAGATGCCCACCACCCGCGAGGTAGCCCCGGAGCCGGGGTCGATCACCCGCGTGGGAGTGGTCGGCTCCGGCCGGATGGGGGCGGGGATCGCCGAGGTCTGCGCGCGCGCCCACGTCGACGTGCTGGTGTGGGACTCCACCCGGGACCTCGCCGAGGCGGGCCGGTCCCGCATCCTCGCCTCCCTCGACCGGGGGGTCTCCTCCGGGAAGATCACCCGGCGCGAGCGTGACCAGGCCGCACTGCGGCTGCGGTTCACCACCGACCTCGGGGACTTCGTCGACCGTCAGCTGGTGATCGAGGCGATCGTCGAGGACGAGGCGGCCAAGGCGGCGGTGTTCCGTGAGCTCGATCAGGTGGTCACCGACCCGGAAGCGGTCCTGGCCTCCAACACCTCGTCCATCCCGATCATGAAACTCGCCTCCTGCACCGCCACTCCGCGGCGCGTGATCGGCATGCACTTCTTCAACCCCGTCCCCGTGCTGCCCCTGGTCGAGCTGGTGAGCACGCTGGAGACGGGCAGGTCCGTGCGCGAGCGCGCCGAGGCGTTCGCCGAGCAGGTCCTGGGCAAGCAGGTGGTGCACTCCGCTGACCGGTCGGGCGCCGTGGTCAACGCTCTGCTCGTGCCCTACCTGCTCTCGGCCATCAGGATGGCGGAGTCCGGGTTCGCCACCCCGGAGGACATCGACAAGGCGATGGTGCTGGGGTGCGCCCACCCGATGGGGCCGCTCTCCCTGGCCGACCTCGTGGGCCTGGACACGGTCAAGGCGATCGCCGAGTCGATGTACGCCGAGTTCCGTGAACCGCTGTACGCACCGCCGCCCCTGCTGCTGCGGATGGTCGAGGCGGGACGGCTGGGCGAGAAGAGCGGCCACGGCTTCTACCGTTACGACGTCCCCCGAGCAGCTGCCCGGGCCACCCGCTGACCGCCGTGAGACGGGAGCTCGAACGCTCGCACCTCGCGCTCACCCGCGCGTCCAGCGTGCTGGGGTACCCGCGCATCGGCCCGCGGCGGGAGCTCAAGCGGGCGCTCGAGCGATACTGGCACGGGGACGGCACACGGTCCGAACTCCTGTCCGTGGGCCGCCGGATCCAGGAGTCGACCTGGCGGGAGCTCCGGGACACGGGGCTGACGCAGATCCCCGGCAACACCTTCTCCTTCTACGACCACATCCTCGACGACGCCCTGCTCATCGGCGCCGTCCCGCACCGTTTCACGGACCTGGTGCGTGGCCTGTCGCCGGTGGACACCCAGTTCGCACTCGCGCGCGGCCGCGCGGACGTGGCTCCACTGGAACTGGTGGCGCTCCAGGGCACCCCGTACCACTACCGTCAGCCCGAGTTCGAGGACTCCTCCGTGCTCGGCCTGGCGCCGGGGGCGCTGCTGGCCGAGGTCGCCCGCGCGCACGAACTGGGGATCGACATCCGGCCGGTGGTCACCGGGCCGGTGTCGCTGCTGCTGTTGAGCAAGGCCTCCCCCACCGCAACACGCGGGTTCCAGCCGATCGAGCTGCTCGACCGGGTGCTCGGACAGTACGAGAGGCTGCTGGAGGTCCTGGCGGAGGCGGGCGTGACCTGCGTCCAGTTCGACGAACCCTGTATGACCATGGAACGCACTCCCGGCGAGGTCGAGCGGCTGCGTCACGCCTATGACCGGTTGTCCGCGTCCCCCACGCGTCCGCGGATCCTGGTCACGGGCCAGTACGGGGACCTGGCCGAGGCGCTGCCCGCGCTCGCGTCGACCGGGGTCGAGGCGATCGGTCTCGACCTGGTCCACGGGTACCGGACCCCCGACGACCTCGCGGCGGTCCCGGGGCTCGCGGACAAGCGGCTCTACGCCGGTGTGGTCGACGGCCAGAACGTCTGGCGCACGGACAAGTTCGAGGTGCTCGAGTATCTGAGGCGGCTCAAGGACACCTTCGCCGACCTGGTGGTGTCGACCTCCTGCACGTTGCTCCACGTGCCCTACGACGTCGGGGCCGAGGAGGACCTGCCCGCGGAACTGGGGGACTGCCTGGCCTTCGCGCGCCAGAAGGTCGCGGAGGTGGTGTCGCTGGCCGACGCGGTGGTCGACGGCCCGACGCCGCGGTGGCGTCCGCTGCCGGAGCGGCCCAGTGCGCGCAGGCCGGACGTGCGGGCCAGGACGGCGGCGGTCGACGACGACGACAAGCTCCGCATGCCCTACCCGGAGCGGGCTCCGCTGCAGGCGGCGCGTCTGGGGCTCCCCATCCTGCCCACCGCGACCCTCGGGTCGTTCCCGCAGACCGTGCAGATCCGCAGGGCCCGCCGGGACCTGGCCGACGGCCGCATCGACTACGAGCGTTATCGCGGCTACCTGCGCGACGAGATCGCCTCGGTGATCCGCCTGCAGGAGGACATCGGTCTCGACGTCCTGGTGCACGGTGAGGTCGAGCGCAACGACATGGTGCAGTACTTCGCGGAACTGCTCGACGGGTTCGCGGCGACCCGGCACGGATGGGTGCAGTCCTACGGGTCCCGCTGCGTGCGCCCACCGATCCTGTACGGGGACGTGGCGCGTCCCGCGCCGATGACGGTCGAGTGGACCGGGTACGCGCAGACCCTCACCGACCGACCGGTCAAGGGGATGGTGACGGGACCGGTGACGATGCTCGCCCGGTCCTTCTGCCGGACCGATCTCGCGCTGTCCGAGGTGGCCACCCAGTTGGCCCTGGTGGTCCGGGACGAGGTGGCGGACCTGGAGGACGCGGGGTTGGCGATCGTGCAGATCGACGAGCCGGCGATCCGCGAGCTGCTGCCGCGGCGCGGGGCGGACAGGCGTGCCTATCTCGAGTGGGCGGTGGCCACGTTCCGCCTTGCCTCCGCAGGCGCCGGTCCGGACACCCAGATCCACACCCACCTGAGCTACTCGTCCCTGCAGGTGATGAAGGAGGCGATCGAGGGGCTCGACGCGGATGTGACGGCGATCGTCGCGACCCGGTCGATCGACTGGGTCCTGGACGCCCTCACGGACCACACCCTCACGCGGCAGGTCGCCCCGGGCGTCTACGAGTCGAGATCGGGGTTCGTCCCCGACATCGACCTGCTCCACGAGAGGTTGCTCGAGGCGGTCGCGGCGGTGGGGGTGGACCGACTGTGGGCGGTCCCGGACGGCGGCCTCAAGACCCGCTACACCTGGCAGCTGGAACCGAGTCTGCGCAACCTCGTTACCGCCGCGCGACGAATCCGCCGGGCGGTTGCCCCCGGGACCTGAGGTTCCAATAGAATCGGGACAAGCAACTCCCGTGCCGCGGCGCCCGGGATCGATAGTAGACGAAAGAGGACGACATCATGGCCGGTCAGACCCTCGAGCACACTGGTGCTGCCATCGTCGAGGAGTACTACCCGACGTACGCCACCGAGGTGGCGCCGACCTACCCGCTGTACTCCACCGAGATCTACGCCGGGTCGGCCATCATGCTGCTGGCGATGAGCATGCTGGGGCTGCCCATCACCGCGCTCGCCTTCTACGTCGACGACATGGACGTGTCCCTCGGCCTGGTCGTGGCGGCGGTCGTGGCCACGGTCGTCGTCTTCGTCGTCGGCCTCGCGGTGTGCATGGTCGGTTTCCGTAAGTACGGACGCAAGGACGCGCACTGACGCTCGACCCGGTCACCGCGGCGGGTGGGCCCGCCCTGGTGGCGGGGGACCCGGCCACTGATGCGGAGCGCAGGTCTGCTCTCCGCCGCATGAAGCTGGTCGCGACGGGGTTTCTGGTCCTGGCCGGGATCATCTTCCTGTTCGCCGAGTACTCGCTGTCCAACGGGGCCGGGGCATGGGCCGGGTACGTGCGTGCGGCGTCCGAGGCGGGGATGATCGGCGGGCTCGCGGACTGGTTCGCCGTGACCGCGCTGTTCCGGCACCCGCTCCGGATCCCCATCCCCCACACGGCTCTCATTCCCAGGAAGAAGGACCAGCTGGGGGCCTCCCTGGGGACCTTCGTGGGCGAGAACTTCCTCGATCCCGAGATGGTGAGCGAGAAGGTACGCAGTGCGAGGATCCCCGCACGGGCGGGCGAGTGGCTCCAGGACGAGGACCATCGTGCGATCGCCTCCGACCAGTCGGCCAAGGCGATCCGGTCCGTCCTGGCGGTCCTCCGTGACGAGGACGCCACGGCGATCATCGAGCGGACCATCGTCGCGCGTATCGCCGAACCGCAGTGGGGCCCGCCGGCGGGACGGATCCTCGGCGAGCTCCTCGCCGAGGGCCGGCACTTGCCGCTGCTCGATCTCATGGCCGACCGGGCCCACGAGTGGGTCGAGGCGCACCCGGAGACCATCGACCGCTGGGTCCGCGAGAAGGCGCCCACCTGGGCGCCACAGTTCGTCAACGAGCTCCTCTCCGATCGTGCCTACCGCGAACTGCGCGAGTGGACCTGGCAGATCAAGGTGGACAAGCAGCACGCCGTCCGCCTCGCCCTGATCGGGTTCGTCGAGGATTTCGCCCGCGACCTCCAGCAGGATCCGGCCACCATGGCCAAGCTCGAGACCTTCAAGGCGGAGGTGATGAACCGCGAGGAGGTCCGTCGTGCGGCGGCGTCCGCCTGGACGGCCGCCAAGCGCATGATCGTCGAGGCCACCGAGGACTCCTCGTCGACCCTCCGGGTGAAGATCGACGACCTCCTGCGCCGACTGGCGGACATGCTGGTCGACGACGAGAAGGTCCGCGCCCGCCTCGACGACTACATGACCCGGACCGCCGCGTACGTGGCCGTGAACTACTCCGGTGAGGTGACGTCGATCATCTCCGAGACGGTGGAGCGCTGGGACGCGGACGAGGCGTCCGAGAAGATCGAACTTCTCGCGGGCAAGGACCTGCAGTTCATCCGGATCAACGGCACGCTCGTGGGTGCGCTGGTGGGTCTGGTCATCCACCAGTTCACCCTGCTCATCTTCTGAGCTGCTCTTCTGATCTGCGCGTCCCCTGCCTGCTCGTTCCCCGACCGCTGTGCTCCTCCGGGGTGTGATCCATTACACGCCCCACCCCGCTTGCTGCTGCTAGCACTCGTTGCTAGCGTTGTGTGCAGACAACGTGAGATGCACGGCGAGAGGAGGTGGACTCCGTGGCCGAGAAGCGAGGCCGGGAGAGCGGTCGACAGCCTGAGTCCGCCTCCGCGCAGGCGGCCGAACCGACCGCAGCGACTCTCGCGCGGAGGACCAAACCGACAGGCGAGGTCCCCCGTCACGACGGTGTCGCCCCACAGGGTGACCACGACAGGCGTGCGTCCGAGTCACAGGACATCGGGTCGTTCATCCGCGCACAGCGGGAAGCCGCCGAGGTGTCCATCCGGCAGCTCGCGGAGCGGGCCGGCGTCTCCAATCCGTATCTGAGTCAGATCGAGCGGGGCCTGCGCAAGCCGTCCGCCGAGGTGCTGGGTCAGATCGCACGAGGTCTGAGGTTGTCCGCCGAGGTGCTCTACGCGCGCGCCGGAATCCTCGAACTGAAGGAGGGGAGCCCGGTGAGGGACGCCATCCTCACCGCGCCCGACCTCACCGAGCGTCAGAGGGAGGTGCTCGTGGAGATCTACGAGTCGTTTCTGTCGAACAACGCGATCGCCGCCGACCAGGTCGTCGACGTGCACTGAGCCCGTCCGACGGCGGCCCGGCAGGGCCACGTGACATCCGAACCCGCAAGACCTGCAGACAACGATCAAGGAGCCGACATGAGCCAGAAGAAGCCCGTTTCCAAGAAGACCCCCGCCCAGGCCGCCGCCGCCCAGGCGGAGTCGCAGTCCAACCCCAAGGGCGGTGCACCCAGCGGACCGCTGGGGCAGGCGCTGTCCGCGGTGCGTACTCCGGTCTACGCCTACGTCGGCGTCAACGACCTCGCGGTCCAGGCCGTGTCCGGCCTGGTCTCCGACCTGCGTCGTCGCGCCGAGGACGCCGTCACCGAGGCTCAGACCAAGGTGAACGAGCGGGTGACCGGCGTGCAGAACCGGGTGACCGAGCGCGTGGCCGACGTGCAGAACCGCGTGAACGAGGTTCCTGACCGCGTGCAGGCGCTGCCGGCCGAGGTCGAGGAGCTGGTGAACCGCTTCCGCCCGGAGGAGCTGCGCAAGGTCGCCGACGCCTACGTCGAGGTCGCGGCCGGCATCTACGGCGGGCTCGCGGCCCGTGGCGAGGACGTCGTGGCTCGCCTGCGCGAGGAGAACCCGCAGCTCGAGGCCGGTCTGGCCCGCGTCAACGAGCAGGTCGCCCGCGCCGCCGGTGCCGTGGAGGAGCAGGTCGAGCTGGGCGAGGACGCGCTCGGTACGGTCGCCCGCCAGACCCGCTCCATCGGGGTCAAGGCCGCGGGCCGCGTGTCCAAGGCCGCCCGTCAGGCCGCTGAGGAGACCGGCACCGCTGCCGACAAGGCCGCCGACAAGGTCGAGGACGCCGCGTACGCCGCTTCGGACGAGGTCCAGAGCGGGGCCGCGAAGGTCGAGGCCAGGACGGCCCAGGCCAAGAAGACGACCGCGAAGAAGGCCCCGGCGAAGAAGGCTCCCGCCAAGAAGGCCCCGGCCAAGAAGACGGCCTCCAAGAGCACTGCCTCCAAGACCACGGCGTCGAAGCAGACCTCGGCGACCAAGTCGGCGTCGGCGGCCAAGAGCACGCCCTCGAAGACCACGGCCTCGAAGACCACGCCCTCCAAGAGCACTGCCTCGAAGCCGGCGTCGGGCTCGACCTCGGGTTCGGCCACGGGCTCGACCTCGGGTTCGACCTCGGGTTCGACCGGCTCGTCGTCGTCCTCCGCCGGCACGTCCTCTGATTCCGGCTCCAACTGAGCCACCGCGGCTGAAACCGCGGTCCGCCGTCCCCCGGCCCGCTCGACCAGAGCGGGCCGGGGGACGGCGTCGTCCTGTCGTCGCGGCACCGTGAATCCACGCCGTGAACATCCGCTTCGGACGGTGCGGACGCGGCGACTACACTGGGCGCCGTGATTGAAGCATTGCCCGGAACCTGGGGCCTGATCCAGGTGGCCATCCAGGCCGCCCTCGTGGCGTGGGCCCTGGTCGGCCTGGTGTTGGCCGTCCTCCCTCCCGCGTCGGCGTATTCGATCGAGGGCAAGTGGCCCAAACCCGCCTGGATCGGAATCTGCGCCGCCGCCGCCCTCTTCTTCGCTATCCGTCCGTTCGGCATCCTCGGGATCGTGGGTATGGTCGCCGTCGGCGTCTTCTTCGCCGATGTCAGACCGGCCGTCGGCGGCAGGCGCAGGTGAGTTCGAGGAGGTCCGCTCCGCTGCAGCGCATCGACGAGCTGGCGGAGACCTCCGGCGCGACCGTCCGCAACATCCGCGTCTACCAGGATCGCGGACTGCTCCAGCCGCCCATCCGCAAGGGCCGGACCGCTCTGTACGGACCCGATCACCGCAGTCGGCTCGAGATGATCCTGCGGCTGCTCAACCGTGGCTACACGTTCGCCACGATCGAGGAACTGCTCATCGCCGAGCGGCACGGGTTCACGCTCGCGGAGTTGCTCGAGGTCGAGAGTGTGCGGAGCGAGCGCAGACCCACCGGGTCCCGCCGGCGGCGCACCCGATCGGAATCACAGGCGGTCGCCTCGTTCGACATCCCCGAGACGCTGAAGGAGGTGGGGGAGTCGATCGGCCTGGTCACCGAACCGGGCGCGGCCGGCCATCTGCTCTCCGACGCCTATATCGCCGAACTCCTGCGGGACCTCATCGTGCTCGGCGTGGACGCGGACGGAATCGAGAAGATCGGTCGTCTGGTCATGGAGGGGCAGGGCAGGGCGGTCGAGGCGATCACCGTGTTGGTGGAGGCCCTCGGTGATGCCGGGATCGACAAGGCGGTACTGGAGAAGCGGGTCCGGTCGACGCTCCCCAGGGCGGGCACGGCCGCGCGGCTGATCTTCCTGTCCGCCGCCGAGACCCTGCTCACCGAGCGCCACGGATTCTCCCGCGACTAAAGCCCCCGCCCGGAGGGGCCCGCGTCAGGTGAACACGACGGTCCGCGCATCGTGCACGAGGACGCGATCTTCCAGGTGCCACCTCAGGCCGCGGGCCAGCACCAACTTCTCCGCGTCGCGGCCCTGCCTGACCATGTCCTGCACGGTCGCGGCGTGATCCACGCGGATGACGTCCTGCTCGATGATGGGCCCCTCGTCGAGATCGGCGGTCACGTAGTGGCAGGTCGCCCCGATGAGCTTGACGCCCCGGATGTGAGCCTGGTGGTACGGGCGCGCACCCACGAAGCTCGGGAGAAAGCTGTGATGGATGTTGATCGCTCGACCGGCCCAATGGGTGCACAGGTCATCGGGCAGGACCTGCATGAAGCGGGCCAGGACGATCGCGTGCGGGTCGACGGCGTCGACGATCGAGGCCACCTCCGCGAACGCGGGGGCCCGTTCGGTCGGATCCGCCGGGAAGGGCACGTGGTGGAACGGGATGCCGTGGGCCTCGGTCATCCCACGGAGGGTGTCGTGATTGCCGATCACCGCACGGATGCGAGCGGGGAAGTCCCCACTGTCGACCCGACCCATGAGGTCGTGCAGGCAGTGCCCCTCCTTGGACACGAGGACGACGATGTCCTTCGGCTCGGCGGAATCGGCGATGTTCCAGTCCGTCTCCGGCCCGAGCTCGGCCGCGACACGGGCGAAGCGCCGACGCAGTTCGTCGAGGTCCATCCCGATCGATTCCGCGTCCACGGCCTGGCGGGTGAAGAACCAGCGGGAGTTCTCGTCCGCGTGGTAGGCCGCCTCCACGATGGTGCCGCCGAGCTCGGCGAGGAACGTGGCGATGCGGGCGACGATGCCGATGCGGTCGGGGCAACCCAGCGAGAGGACGAAACGGCGTGACATGAACGGTCATTGTGCCAGCAGGGGGGCCGGGGAGCCCCGCTAGGCTGACCGTATGGACGCCACCCCACAGACTCACCTGACCCGCGACCGCGTCGCGGCGATGATCGATCACACGCTGCTCTCCCCGGACGCGTCCCGGGAGGACGTGCAGGCCTGCGTGGACGAGGCCCGTGACCTGGCGGTCAAGGCGGTATGCGTGAGCCCGGCGATGCTCCCGGTGCGGGCGGAGGGCCTGACGGTGGCGACGGTGGCGGGCTTCCCGTCCGGCAAGCACCACTCCCTGGTCAAGGCCATGGAGGGCCGATTGGCGGTGGACCAGGGCGCTGTCGAGGTGGACATGGTGATCGACGTGGGTGCGGCGATCGCCGGGGAGGTCGACGAGGTGATGGCCGACGTGCTGACGATGCGGGACGCCGTCCCCCCGCCCACCGTGATCAAGGTGATCCTGGAGACCGCCGCGATCCACCGGGCGCTGGGCGAGGAGGCGGGGGACCGGCGGATCGAGGAGCTGTGCCACGCCGTCGCGCGGGCCGGCGCGGACCTCGTCAAGACCTCCACCGGGTTCCACCCGGCCGGTGGCGCCAGCGTCCGGGCGGTCGCCGCCATGCAC
>NZ_JADDKI010000152.1:0-9833 GCF_015356725.1 Dietzia sp. SYD-A1 | reverse complement strand
ATGGTACTGCACTCGAGAGGGTGTGGGAGAGTAGGTCACCGCCGAACACAACTTCACACGAGAGCCCCCGAGACCGCCCACCGCGGCCCCCGGGGGCCCTCGTCATTTCACCCCACACCCACCACCCCAACCGACGCCGCGCCGAATACCCGCTTCGCCAGGTCCGATCCACGAAGTCCATCGAGGTCGACCACGTCGCCTCGAGCGTCGGAGAGCGGCACACGCCAGTTCGGATACTCCTCTGACGTCCCGGGCATGTTGACCGGGCGGCGATCACCGACGAGGTCGGCCACCGACACCGCGTAGAGAAGAGATGGTGCCGCGGCCAGGAATGCGTGGAGCGCCACCACCAGATCCTCCGTGCTGGCGCCCTCGAGTAAATCGCGCCGTCTGACCGCCTCGGTGTACGACCTGATCTCGGAGGCCGCGTCGGCGCGCTCCTGTTCGACATCGCCCGTCAGCTGGCCCAGTTCCTCGCGGACATCCACATGCACGAGGTCGACATACCCTGCAGTCGGTGGGAGGTCGTGAGTGGTCACCGACGCCATGCAGAGCCGGCGATAGTCCTCGGGGGGCACCGGCTGGGAGTCCTGCTGCTCGAACCACATCACCGAGGTGCCCAACACCCCGCGCTCGGACAGTTCCTCCCGGACCCCGGGTGCGACGGTCCCCAGGTCCTCTCCCACGATGACCGCGCCGGCACGCGACGCCTCCAGCGCGAGAACGCCGATCATCGCCTCGTGGTCATAGTTCACGTACGTCCCCTCGGTGGGCGGGAGCCCCGACGGGATCCACCAGAGCCGGAACAGACCCAGGATGTGGTCGATCCGTATCCCGCCCGAGTCGCGCAGCGCGGCGCGGACGATGTCCCGGAAGGGCCGGTACCCCTCCTCGGCGAGAGCATCGGGCCGCAGCGGGGGCTGGGACCAGTCCTGGCCCAGCTGGTTATAGACGTCCGGTGGCGCGCCCACGGTGACCCCGCGGGCGAGTGACCGGCGGAGCGCCCAGGCGTCGGCGCCGGTGGGATGCACCCCGACGGCCAGATCGTGGAGGATCCCCAGCCGCATTCCCGCCGACAACGCGGCGCGCTGCGCACCAGCGCGTTGCTGCGCGACCTGCCACTGCAGCCACTGGTGGAATCGGACCTCCCGCGCGTGGTCGGTGGCGAAACGCGCCACGTCGTCGGAATCCGGGTCCTTCAGCGCTGCGGGCCACCGCGACCAGTCCGGGCCCCACTCGGACGCCAGAGCACACCACGTGGCGAAACGGAACAGTCCGGGCTCCTGCTCGTCGGCGAAGTCGTCGAACGCCCGGGCCCGGTCCTCCGTGAGAGGCGCGGCGAACACCACCCGGAGCGCCTCGAGTTTGCTTCCCCACGAGGAGTCGCGGTCGATGGTGTCCTCGGTGTTCCTCTGCCGCTGCCCGGCCGCGAGGTCATCGACCACCTGCATCTCCTCGGGTGGGAGCGAGGCGTATTCCGGGATCAGCTCGGGCCGGAGGTACAGCGGTGAGGCGAACCGACGTGTGGTCGGGAGGTACGGGGACGGCTCCACCGGCGGGAGCGGTTCCCCGGCGTGCATCGGATTGACCAGGACGAAGTCGGCGCCGAGGTCCCGCCCGGCCCAGTCGGCCAGGTCGGCGAGGTCCGACAGGTCACCGACCCCCCACGACGTGTCGGACCGGACCTGGTAGAGCTGCGCGGCCAGCCCGACACCCCGGCGCCGTCCGAGATCCGGGGGGACCGGTATGGACCGCGGGGACACCACCAGGGCGGCTTCGACGACCCGCGGCTCCCCGGCCGACGGGCCGGTGCCGTCGAACGGGTCCGTGACGACGGCGACCAGGCGGTGCCACCCGAGGGGGAGCGAGTCGGGCAGCTCCAGATCGAATCGGTCGACTGGCGTCCCATCGACACTCCTCGACTCCTCCGCGGCGGCGGGGAGCACCAGGTCGAGCGGGTCGGACGAGTCCTCGAGGTGGACGGACAGCCCCACAGAGGTTCCACGGGGTACATGGACGGCGCACAGGGCCCCCGAGCCCTGCCTCGTCACGATCGTCGGGGGGAGCACCCGGCGCCACGGCCGCAGACGAACCTCCTCGAGCGCCGCGCTGACCGAGCCACCGCCCTCGTCGTCGTCCTCACCGACCGGGATGCCCATCGCGGCGAGAACCGCACGCAGCGTCCGGGCGGGGATCTCGCGGCGGATACCGCGGGCGTCCTCGTAGCTCGTGGCCACGCCGCACCTCTCGGCGAGCTCTACCAGGGCGGGGGGAACGGCGTCGGTCACGGTCACGGGGTCCTCGCGTCGGGTCGGGAGGCGCCGTCTACCGGGCGCCGCGGACGGTCACGGTCCACTGTGCCACCGGAGCGCCCCGGGCGCGGATCGCGAAAAACGGACCACACTCCGAGCGGGGGCGAGGGACCACGTACGCTGACCTCGAACACGTATCAGTTCCGCCCAGAGAAAGGCCGTGGACAACCCATGACCGAGGCATTCATCTACGACGCCATCCGGACTCCGCGAGGTAAGGGCAAGCCCGGCGGCGCTCTGCACGGGGTCAAGCCGATCGACCTGGTCGTCGGTCTCATCGAAGAGATGCGGCGTCGGTTCCCCGACCTCGACGAGAACCGGATCTCGGACATCATCTACGGGATCGTCACCCCGCTGGGGGACCAGGGCATGGATCTGCCGCGGATCGCCGCGCTGGCCGCCAAGATGCCCGACACCGTCGCCGGTGTGCAGATCAACCGGTTCTGCGCCTCCGGCCTGACCACCATCAACATGGCCGCCCAGAAGATCCGCTCCGGTTGGGACGAGGTCGTCCTCGCCGGCGGCGTCGAATCCATGTCGCGCGTGCCGATGGGCACCGACGGCGGCGCCTGGGCCCTGGATCCGGCGACGAACTACGACACGTACTTCTCCCCGCAGGGGATCGGGGCCGACCTCATCGCCACGCTCGAGGGGTTCACCCGTGAGGACGTGGACCGCTACGCCGAGCGCTCGCAGCGACTCGCCGCCCGCGCGTGGGAGGAGGGCCGGTTCGCCAAGTCGGTCGTCCCGGTCAAGGACATCAACGGCGTCACCATCCTCGACCACGACGAGCACATGCGACCGGGCACCACGGTCGAGGCGCTCGCCGGCCTCAAGCCCTCGTTCGCCATGGTCGGCGACATGGGCGGTTTCGACGCCGTCGCGCTGCAGAAGTACCACTGGGTCGAGAAGATCAACCACGTCCACCACGGTGGCAACTCCTCCGGCATCGTCGACGGCGCCGCACTCGTGGTGGTCGGGTCGGAGAAGGCCGGCAAGGAGATGAACATGACGCCGCGCGCCCGCGTCGTGGCCGCGGCCACCTCCGGCGCCGACACAACCATCATGCTCACCGGCCCGACCCCGGCCGCGAAGAAGGCTCTCGAGATCGCGGGGCTCACCCCGGACGACATCGACCTGTGGGAGCTCAACGAGGCGTTCGCCTCCGTCGTGCTGCGTTTCCAGAAAGACATGGACATCCCCGACGAGAAGCTCAACGTCAACGGCGGGGCCATCGCGATGGGTCACCCCCTCGGAGCCACCGGCGCCATGATCACCGGCACCGTGCTCGATGAGCTCGAGCGCACCGGCGGCAGGCGCGCCCTCATCACCCTCTGCGTCGGCGGTGGAATGGGCGTCGCCACCATCATCGAGCGCGTCTGATCCGCCCCACCGACACCACAGCCTTTAGGAGTAGAGAACCAGTGAGCGACAACATGTTCCGGTGGGAGCAGGACGGCGACGGCATCGTCACCCTCACCATGGATGACCCCGACCACGGCGCGAACACCATGAACGCGCGTTTCATCGACGACTTCTCGGAGACCGTCGGCCGTATCGAGGCCGAGAAGGAGTCCATCAAGGGCATCGTCCTGACCTCCGCCAAGAAGAGCTTTTTCGGCGGCGGCGACCTCAAGTCCATGATCACGGCGGGCCCCGGCGACGCCGAGGAGCTCTTCGAGCGGTCCATGCAGATCAAGGGCCGGATGCGCGCCCTGGAGACCCTCGGGGTCCCGGTCGTGGCCGCGATCAACGGCGCGGCCCTGGGCGGAGGTCTCGAGCTCGCCCTCGCCTGCCACCACCGCGTGATGGCCGACGCCCGCGGCGCCAAGGTCGGCCTGCCCGAGGTCACACTCGGTCTGCTGCCCGGCGGCGGCGGCATCGTCCGGACCGTCCGCATGTTCGGTCTGGCGCAGGCCGTGCCCAACATCCTGATGTCGGGCCGTTCGTTCGCCCCGGACAAGGCCCTCAAGGCGGGCCTGGTCGACGAGGTCGTGGCCCCCGAGCAGCTCGTCGACGCCGCGAAGGCGTGGATCAAGACCGATCCCGAGCCCAGTCAGCCCTGGGACCGCAAGGGGTGGACGCTGCCCGGCGGCACGATCAGCGACCCTGCCCTGGCCGGGGTCCTGCCGTCCTTCCCCGCCAACATGCGCAAGCAGACCAAGGGCGCGCCCTCCCCGGCGCCCCGGGCCATCATGGCCGCCGCGGTCGAGGGATCGCAGGTGGACTTCGCCACCGCCGAGAAGATCGAGGCGCGATACTTCGTCTCGCTCGTCACCGGTCCCATCGCGAAGAACATGATCCAGGCGTTCTTCTTCGACATGCAGCACTGCTCGTCCGGCGGCGCACGCCCCAAGGCCGCCGACGGCTCCGAGATCCCTCGGACCGAGTTCACCAAGGTCGGCGTCCTGGGCGCCGGCATGATGGGCGCCGGCATCGCGTACGTGTGCGCGAAGGCGGGGATCGAGGTCGTGCTCAAGGACGTCGAGCAGGCGTCCGCGGACAAGGGCAAGGCGTACGCGGAGAAGATCGAGGCCAAGGCGCTCGAGCGTGGCCGCACCACGCAGGAGAAGTCCGACGCCCTCCTGGCCCGCATCACGCCCACCACGGACCCGCAGGCGCTGGCCGGATGCGACCTCGTGATCGAGGCCGTCTTCGAGTCGCCGGATCTGAAGAAGAAGGTCTTCCAGGAGATCGAGGACATCGTCGCCCCCGACGCGTTGCTCGGCTCCAACACGTCGACCCTCCCGATCACCGACCTCGCGACCGGCGTCAAGCGTCCCGAGGACTTCATCGGACTGCACTTCTTCTCGCCCGTCGACAAGATGCAGCTGGTCGAGATCATCAAGGGTGAGAAGACCACCCCCGAGACCCTGGCCAAGGCGATCGACCTCACGCTGGCGATCCGGAAGATCCCGATCGTGGTCAACGACTCGCGTGGCTTCTACACCTCCCGCGTCATCGGCACGTTCGTCAACGAGGCGATCGGCATGCTGGACGAGGGGATCGAGCCCTCGACCATCGAGCAGGCCGGCCGCATCGCGGGGTACCCGGCGGCGCCGCTGCAGCTGTCCGACGAGTTGAACCTCAACCTCATGCTCAAGATCCGCGACACCGCGCGCGAGGCCGCCGCGGCCGCGGGCGAGGAGTTCGTGGAGGTGCCGTCCGACCGCGTCACCGCCACGATGGTCAACGAGCTCGGCCGCAGCGGCCGTCTGGCCGGGGCCGGGTTCTACGACTACACCGACGGCACGCGAGCGGGACTCTGGCCGGGCCTGCGGGAGGCGTTCAACACCTCGCCGGACAACGCACCGCCGTTGCAGGACCTGGTCGACCGCATGATCTTCGCCGAGGTTCTCGAGACCCAGAGGTGCGTCGACGAGGGCGTGATCGTGGACGACGCCGACGCCAACATCGGCTCGATCATCGGGATCGGGTTCCCGGCGTGGACCGGCGGTACCCGCCAGTACGCCAGGAACTACGCGGCACCGGGCGCCACGGAACCGTCGGGTTACAAGGGCTTCGTCGCCCGCGCCGAGGAGCTCGCCGCGAAGTACGGTGATCACTTCCTGCCCACCGAGTCGCTGAGGAAGGCTGCCGCCGAACAGGAGTGAAACGGCCACGGGCTCGAAGGCCCGAGCCGGACGAGACAGAAGCGGCCGCCCCCGGGGATCGCCCCGGGGGCGGCCGCGTGTCGTCGCCGTGTTGGGGGTAATTCACCGTTCTCAGTCGACCCCGTGTGGGCGAGGGCGATCGAGTTCGGCACGCGAGAACCGTCCTCTGCCTGCGATTTTGTAAATTAGGTAAGGCTTCCCATGTGAAGGTTAGGCTGTCCTTTGTTTGGGTGCTAATGTAGCCGCATGTTCAGACAGCGCTCAGGCTCGCTCCGGCTGGCCGTCGCCCTCCTGGCTCTCTCCCTGACCTCGTGCGGCGTGGCGACCGGGCTCGGCGGAGACCCCGCCACCATCTCGGGGATACCGCTCGCGTCGGAGGTCTCGGCGATCGAGGACCCACGATCCTTCTCCGGCGAACTCGCCCTGGAGTTGGTCGACGACCCGGTCGAGCCCGTCGCGACCGACCCCGCCCCGCAGCTGCCCGCCGTGGTCACCGACAACCAGGGCACGGTCGTCGAGGTCGCCGACGTCTCCCGGATCCTGCCCCTGGACATCTACGGAACGCTCTCGCGCATCGTGTTCGAACTCGGGTTGGGTGACAACGTGATCGGCCGGGACGTCTCCTCGGCCTTCGCCGAGATCGCTGATCGCCCACTGGTCACGCAGGACGGTCACCAGCTCAACGCCGAGGCGATCCTCGCTCTCGATCCCAGTGTGATCATCACGGACACCTCGCTCGGTCCGTGGGACGTGATCCTGCAGCTTCGCGACGCGGGAATCCCTGTCATCGTGGTGGACTCGCACCGGTCCCCGGACAACGTCGAGGCGCTCACCCGGGCCGTCGCGGACGGTCTCGGGGTGCCCGAGTTGGGCCGTGAACTGGGGGAGCGAACCCGCGCGAAGATCGTCGAGACCGAACGATCGATCTCGTCTGTCGTGCCGGAATCGGAGACCGCGCGGCTGCGCACCGTGTTCCTCTACGCACGTGGTAACGCCGGGGTCTACTACATGTTCGGCCAGGACAGCGGCGCGGACGAGTTGATCACCGCCGCCGGCGGGTACGACGTGTCCTCCGAGGTCGGGTGGAAGGGCGCCAAACCGGCCAACGACGAGGGGCTCATCGCCGCCCAGCCGGACGTCATCATCATGATGAACAAGGGGCTCGAGTCCGTCGGCGGCGTCGACGGGCTGCTCGAGAGGTTCCCGGCCATGGCCCAGACGCCCGCCGGGGCGAACCGGCGGATCGTCGCGATGAACGACGACCTCGTCCTGTCCTTCGGCACCAGGACCCCCGCGGTGCTCAACGCCCTCGCCGTGGCCCTCTACGCCCCCGACGCGCTGTGACGCTCACCGAGGAGTCACGGGCGCGGGTCGGCCGGCCGACGTCACACCCCGTCCCTGCGCGTACATCCGGCGGCGCCCACCGCATGGTGACCGGGGGCCTGCTGATCGTCGGGCTGGCGGTGGCGCTCGGGGTTCTGGGCGTGGTGGCCGCGGCGTCGGGACAGCTGCCCATCCCCGCGACAGAGGTCGCCTCCGGGTTCCTCCGCGGTCTCGGTGTCGACCTCGGCCCCGCCGCGAGCCACCCCCGCGCCGATGCCACGTTATGGAGCGTCCGCTTCCCCAGAGTGGCGATGGCGATGGTCGTGGGCGCCGCCCTCGCGGTGGCCGGTGCGCTCATGCAGGGAGCGTTCGGCAACCCGCTCGCCGAGCCCAGTGTGGTGGGGGTGTCCGCCGGTGCGGCCGTGGGCGCGGCAGCGGCGATCGTGTTCGGGTTGACCGCCTTCGGTGCCTGGACCAGCGTCGTCTGCGCCTTCGTCGCCGGCATCCTCACCACGACGGTGGTGTACCTGTTCAGTCGGAGTAACGGCCGGACCGAGGTGGTCACCCTGGTGTTGACCGGCATCGCCGTGAACGCCGTGGCGGGAGCCGCGCTCGCCCTGCTCATGTTCCTCGGAGACACCCAGGCCCGCGAGGAGATCGTCTTCTGGCAGCTGGGGAGTCTGAACGGCAGCCGGTGGGACCACGTCCTGGTGGTGGCGCCCCTGGCGCTGCTCGGACTGGCCCTGGCGACCCGCCTGGCGCGGCCGCTCGACCTGCTCGCGTTGGGGGAGCGTCCGGCCCGTCACCTGGGCGTTGACGTCGAGCGACTGCGAATCCACTCCATCCTGCTGGTCGGACTGCTCACGGCCGCTGCGGTGAGCTTCTGCGGAGTCGTCGCCTTCGTGGGACTGGTGGTGCCGCACCTCATCCGCATGATCGCCGGTCCGGGACACCGACTGCTGCTGCCGGCGTCCGCGCTGGGCGGCGCGGTGTGCCTGCTGGCCGCGGATCTGCTGGCCCGGACCGCGGTGGACTACGCGGAGTTGCCGCTCGGCATGGTGACGGCCGCCGTCGGCGGCCCGTTCTTCTTCTGGCTGCTGCACCGCACACGTCGTACCGCGGGGGGCTGGGGATGAGCGGCGGCGAAACACGCGTGCCGGTGGTGTCCGCCGAGGGGGTCACGGTACGCCTCGGCGGTCGGACCCTGCTCGATTCGGTGGACCTGGAGATCTATGCCGGTGAGGTGCTCGCTCTGGTGGGTCCCAACGGGGCGGGGAAGTCGACGCTGCTCGGCGTGGTGGCGGGGGACACCCACCCCGACGCCGGCCGCACCGTCCTCGACGGCCGCGATCTACGGCGGTGGCGCCTCGGGGATCTCGCCCGGCGCCGAGCGTTGCTCACCCAGGCCAACGCCGTCGCCTTCCCCTTCACCGTGCGGGAGATCGTCGCGATGGGTCGCGCACCCTGGGCGGCGCGGCCGGAGGGCGACCACGACGAGGAGGTCATCGAGGAATCGCTGGCCGCCACCGACACCGCCCACCTGCGGTCCCGGACCTTCCCGACCCTGTCCGGTGGTGAGAAGGCGCGCGTCTCCCTGTCGAGGGCGCTCGCGCAACGCGCCGGTGTGTTGTTGCTGGACGAACCCACCGCGGCGGTCGACCTGCGCCATCAGGAGGTCGTCCTGGAACTGGCCCGGACCGTGGCCGACGCCGGTGGGGCGGTGGTCGTGGTGCTGCACGACCTCGAGCTGGCGGCCGCGTGGTCCGACCGTCTCGTGATGATCTCGGACGGCCGCATACGGGCCGAGGGGTCCCCGGAGCAGGTCCTCACCTCCGAACTGGTGGAAGAGGTCTACCAGCAGCCGGTCGTCGTCGACCGGCATCCCGTCACCGGTGATCTGTTGGTCACCCCGGATCGACGACGATTCCGGACCGCCCGGACGCCGGTGGAGCCCGCGGTCGACACCACACACGCGTCGGCCCTCGTCAAGGAGTTCTCGTGAGACACACACTGTCATCAACGGCACGGGCGACCGTGGCCCGGATCGTCGCCGTTCTGACACTGGCGCTGCTCGGCACCTCGGTGCTGGCCGTGCTGACCCAGGCCCCGGCGCACGCCGCCGCGCGACTGACGGCATCGAGTTCGCTGGGCGGGGCGGTGGCGTCGACGTCGGGCCAGACCGGGTTCACCCTGTCGGGTTCGGGTTTCCAGGCGGTCGAGGGCGGTTTCGGCGGCGTGTACGTCGGGTTCGGCTGGGTCAGCGGGTCCGGGTGGGGGCCGTCCAACGGTGGCGCGACGGGCCGGACCTACGACTACATCCCGGACGAGCAGTCGCGCAGCAACCAGGGATACCAGGCATTCGTCGCCTTCCCCGGGTCGTCGACGGCCGGAGAAGCCCAGGCGACGATGGGTTCCGATGGATCGTTCCGGGTGAACCTCACGGTCCCGGGTCCCACGTTCACCGGAGCCGGGGGCAAGAGCATCGACTGCACCAAGGTCACCTGCGGTTTCCTCACCTGGGGCGCGCACGGGGTGCGCAACGGCGCCAACGAGACCTTCACCCCGGTGACCTTCCGGGCCGGGG
>NZ_JADDKI010000151.1:0-6508 GCF_015356725.1 Dietzia sp. SYD-A1 | reverse complement strand
ACCACGGGGTGCCCGAGCGCCGCCAGCGCCTCCGCGGAGGCGCGACCGATCCCCGAGGAGGCGCCAGTGACGAGCGCGGGGCGCTCGGACGCGTCCGGCTGCGGGGGGAACTTCAGACTCATCAGCGCCTGACCTCGACACGCATGGGCAGGTGCGCGAAGCCGCGCACGTTGGACGAGTGCACGCGCTCGGCGCCGGGGAGGATCTCGTACCCCGTGATCGACCGTGAGATCTGGTCGAGCGCGATCCGCCCCTCGAGCCTCGCGAGGTGCGCTCCCAGGCAGAAGTGTGGTCCCTGCCCGAAGCTCAGACTGGCGGAGGTGTCGCGACCGAGACGGAAGGTGTCGGCGTCGTCGAAGACCTCCTCGTCGCGGTTGGCCGCGCCGATGAGCAGGAGCACCTTCTGGTCTGCGGGGATGGTGACGCCGCGGACCGTGACGTCCTGCATCGTCGTGCGCAGGACCAACTGGCTCGACGTGTCGTAGCGCAGCGTCTCCTCGACCCAGTCGCTCACCCGCTCCGGGGCGTCGATCACCAGCTGCGCCTGGTCCGGGTTCCGGTGCCCCCAGAACATCGCGTTGGCGAGCAGCTTGGTGGTGGTCTCGTTGCCCGCCACCACCATGAGGAAGAGGAAGGACAGGATCTCGTCCTCGTCGAGCTTCTCCCCGTCGATCTCGGCGTCGATCAGCGCCGAGGTCAGGTCCTCGGTCCGCTCCTCACGCCGCTCGGCGACCATGCCCTGGTAGTAGGTGATGAGGTCGAGGGCCGCGACCATCGAGTCCTCGGGCACGTCCTGACCGCCCTCCTCGCGGTGCATGACCAGGTCTGCGAGCCGGCGGAGCTCGTCGCGGTCCGACTCGGGCACTCCCATCAGGTCCGAGATGACGTCCATCGGCAGCTTGCCCGCGTAGTCCTGGACGAAGTCGAACTCGCCGCCGTCGCGGGACTTGGCCAGGCATTCGTCCCAGTACCGACGGGAGATCCGCGCGATTCCCTCCGAGAGCGCGTCGACCCTCCGGGAGGTGAAGCCCTTGCTCACGAGTTTGCGCAGTCGCGCGTGCCTGGGGTCGTCCATCGCCAGGAAGGACATGGTCTTGTAGGCGTGCCGACCGTACGCCGCGGGGTCGAGGGAGACCCCCAGGGAGTTGGAGAACACGTCGGGTGCGCGGAACGCCTCACGGACGTCGGCATGCTTGCTCAGCGCCCAGAAGTCGAGGTCCGGGTTGTGGTACACGGGGGCCTCGGCGCGCAACCGGGCGTAGAACGGGTACGGGTCCTCGTGGACCGCGTAGTCGTACGGGCTGAACACGAGCGGGGCGGGTGTCGCGGTGGTCATGTCTCGGGGTCACCTCAGGATGAGTCGGGCGGCGGACTCGATGGCGTCCGCCATGTCGGAGTAGGAGCCGTAGCCCATGCCTGCGCGGACGAGCGCGCCGGCGTAGACCATCTCCAGGGCGTCGATCACCTCGTCGTCGGCCTCATCACCCAGCGCGGCCGTCAGACGCCGACGGATGTCGGCACCGATCCGGATCCTCAGGTGGGACACCTCCGGATCGTCGCCCAGGAGGGCCGCGGTGACCGCCGAGGAGAGCTCGGGCTCGTCCGCCACCAGCAGCGCGACATCGCGCAGGACCGCCACCACCCTGTCCACCGTGGTGCCGGCCGAGGCGCCCTCGGTGACGTGGTCGCGGAGGCGTCGCCAGAACACCTCCGCGATGAGGTGGCCCTTGGAGGAGAAGTAGGTGTACGCGGTGGCCGGGGCGACGCCGGCCTTGGCCGCCACCGCCCGGACCGCGAGGCCGCCCGGCCCCTTCTCGCGCAAGACCTCGACGGCCGCGCTGGTGAGGCGGTCGACGGTCTCGGCCTGCTGGCCGTTGAGACGCCTTCGCGTGGATTCGAAACGCACGTCACTGGACATGTGTCTGGACAGTACACCACTGGCCGGACTATCGTCTAGACAGTTGTCTACCCACTGGATGTCCATCAACCCTGACGGAAGGCCCCCCGTGACGACGAGCACCACCTACGACGCCCCGCTCCTCATCGACGGCGAGCTGCGCCCGGCCTCCGGGGGCGGCACGTTCGACGTCCTCAACCCCGCCACGGAGGAGGTGATCGGCCGCGCCGCCGACGCCGGCCCGGAGGACATGGCCGCCGCGATCGAGGCCGCCCGCACCGCGTTCGACACCACCACGTGGTCCACCGATCATGCCTTCCGCGCCTCGTGCCTGCGGCAGCTTCGGGACGCCCTGCAGGCCCACACCGAGGAGCTGCGCGCGCTGACCATCGCCGAGGTGGGCGCACCGCACATGTTCACCACCGGTCCCCAGCTGGAGGGGCCCGTCGCCGACCTGGGCTGGCTCGCCGACCTGGTCGAGGCCTACGACTGGGTCGAGGACCTCGGCGAGTCCGAGGTGATGGGGGTGCGTTCCCGCCGGACGACGCACCGGGAGGCGATCGGCGTGGTCGGTGCCATCACCCCGTGGAACTTCCCCAACCAGATCAACCTGGCCAAGATCGGGCCCGCGTTGGCCGCGGGATGCACCGTGGTGCTCAAGCCCGCCCCGGACACCCCGCTCATCGCCGCCGCGGTGGCCCGCATCGCCGCCGAGGAGACCGACATCCCCGCGGGCGTGCTCAACGTGGTCTCGTCCTCGGACCACGGGGTGGGTGCCCAGCTGAGCACCGACCCCCGCGTCGATCTGGTCTCGTTCACCGGATCCACCGCCACCGGCAAGAAGATCATGATGGCCGCGTCGGAGACCCTCAAGAAGGTCTTCCTCGAGCTGGGTGGCAAGTCCGCCGCCGTGGTCCTGGACGATGCGGACCTGAACGCCGCGTGCTTCATGACGGCCCTCAACGCCTGCACCCACGCCGGTCAGGGCTGCGCCCTCACCACGCGCCTGCTGGTGCCGCGCGAGAAGTACGACGAGGCCGTCGACGCCGCCAAGGGCGCGATGGCCGCCTTCGCGCCGGGCGACCCCACCGACCCCGGCACCCTGTGCGGGCCGGTGATCTCCGCGGTCCAGCGCGAGCGGGTCGAGGGGTACATCGCCCTGGCCGTGGAGGAGGGCGGCACCATCGAGATCGGCGGCGGTCGCCCCTCCGGCGAGGAGAAGTCGAGGGGCTTCTGGGTGGAGCCCACGCTGATCTCCGGACTCGACAACACCGCGCGGGTGGCCCGGGAGGAGATCTTCGGACCCGTGCTCGTGGTCATCCCCCACGACGGCGACGAGGACGCGATCCGGATCGCCAACGACTCCCCCTACGGACTCTCCGGCGCCGTGTGGGGCACCGACCCCCGGCGGGTCGAGAAGGTCGTCGCGGGGATCCGCACCGGGACCCTGGGGGTGAACGGCGGCGTCTGGTACGGCGCCGACGTCCCGTTCGGCGGCTACAAGCAGTCGGGCATCGGCCGCGAGATGGGCCGGCAGGGCTTCGAGGAGTACCTCGAGACCAAGTCCGTGGCGTCTCCGGCCTGACATTCCACCCCCACCCGAACCACCACCCCTGACGAGAAGGAAGAGACCACAGATATGGGACGTTTTGACGGTAAGTCCGTGATCGTGACCGGCGCGGCCGGCGGGATCGGCGAGGAGTACGCCAAGGCCCTCGCCGCGGAGGGCGCGAAGGTCGTGGTGGCCGACGTCTCGGACACCGAGGGACAGCGCGTGGCGCAGGAAATCACCGCGGCCGGTGGGGAGGCGTTCTTCCAACACACCGACGTCTCCGACCCGGACTCGGCCGGGGCCTGCGCCGAGTCCGCCGTGGACAGGTTCGGCCGGCTGGACATGCTGGTCAACAACGCCGCGATCTTCGGCGGGATGAAACTCGACTTCCTCATCACCGTGCCGTGGGACTACTACGAGAAGTTCATGTCGGTGAACCTGAACGGTCAGCTGATCATGGTCCGCGCCTGCTGGGAGAAGATGGCGGCCGCCGGCGGTGGCGCCATCGTCAACCAGTCCTCCACCGCCGCGTGGCTCTACTCGGGCTTCTACGGCCTGGCCAAGGTGGGTGTCAACGGGCTCACCCAGCAGTTGGCCACCGAACTGGGCGGGTCCAACATCCGCATCAACGCGATCGCGCCCGGGCCGATCGACACCGAGGCCAACCGCTCGACCACCCCCCAGTCCATCGTCAAGGACATGGTGGACAAGCTCCCGCTCAAGAGGATGGGACAGCCGGAGGACCTGGTCGGGATGCTGCTCTTCCTGCTCTCGGACGAGGCGTCGTGGATCACCGGTCAGATCTTCAACGTCGACGGCGGACAGGTCATCAGGTCGTGAGCGTGAACCCGGCCGACATCTCCGGGCAGGGCGCCGGAGCCGCACCCGTGGGTCCGGGCTCCCCGGAGGACTCCCCCGCGCCCGTCGGGTTCATCGGGCTGGGCAACATGGGCGCGCCCATCGCCCGTCGGTTGCTGTCGTGGCCCGGCGGCCTGGTCGTCTGCGACGTCCGCCCCGAGGCGACCGAACCGTTCATCGCGGAGGGGGCCACCTCCGGCGCGACACCGGCCGAGGTGGCCCGGACGGCCAGACTCGTCTCGGTGACGGTTCTCGACGACGCGCAGGTCCGTGACGTCGTCGACGGCCCCGACGGGATCCTGCGCACGGCCGGTCCGGGAACGGTGGTGGCGGTCCATTCCACCATCTCCGACTCCACGGCCGTAGAGCTCGCCAGGGCGTGCGGAACGCACGGCGTACACCTGGTGGACGCCCCGGTCTCGGGCGGGGCACCAGGCGCGGAAAAGGGGGAGCTCGCGGTGATGGTGGGCGGGACGCGCGAGGTCTACGAGGCCTGCAAGCCCGTCTTCGCGCTGTGGGCCGCGCTGCCGGTCCACGCCGGCGAGGTGGGGGCGGGTACGCGGATGAAGCTGGCCCGCAACCTGCTGCACTTCATCTCGTTCACCGCCGCCGCCGAGGCCTCCCGACTGGCGGAGGCCGCGGGACTCGACATCGCCAAGCTGGGCCGCGTGGTGCGGCACACCGACGCCATCACCGGTGGCGCCGGCGCGGTGATGTTGCGGGACACCACCGCGCCGATCGCCCCCGACGACTTCTGGCACGGTGTCTTCACCCACGTCCGGGGCCTCGGCGAGAAGGACCTCTCACTGGCCCTGGATCTCGGGCAGCGGCTGGAGGTGGACCTGCCGCTCGGGACCATCGCATTGCGCGACCTGGGCTCCGGTTTCGGCGTGGGGCCGGGAGAGATCGCCCGCCGCGCCGCGGGCGCGCCCGGGGATGACGGCGGTATCACCGACGACGACGAGGGAGCACGATGAGCGACACGGCAGAATCCGGGATGTCCCCGGAGCGCGAGCGCGGGCTGGCCATGATGACCGAGGTCTACGGCTTCGAGATGACCGACGGGCCGGGTGACTACTTCGCCGAGACCGCGGACCACCTGTTCGGGCGCGTGTGGTCCCGACCCGGTCTGAGCCACCGCGACCGCCGCCTGCTCCTGCTGGGCGCGCTCACCGCTCAGGGGAACACGGACATCGCCGACATCCAGGTGGGCGCCGCGCTGGGCAACGGCGAGCTGACACCCGAGGAACTGGAGGAGATCGTGCTGTTCCTCTGCTACTACGCGGGCTGGCCGAACGGCACCAAGCTGGGCAACGTGGTGGGCCCGCACGTCGCGCGCGCCCGGAAGGCCGCCCGGCGGGCCGAGGCGGGGAACGATGGCCGCGACTGAGCGCCCGGCCGAGGGCGGGGATCGCGGGCGGAGTCATGAGCGATAGGTTTGTGCCATGACCGCTCCCGAGATCGACCAGGCGCTGCTCGACGTGGCGCTCGCCGCCCCCGGCTTCATGCCGCTGGACGAGGGCCGCACCCTCTACGAGATCGCCTGCGAGTACCTGGGCGACGGCGTGGGCGTCGAGATCGGCACCTACTGCGGCCGGTCCACCGTGTTCCTCGGCGCGGCCGCACGGGTGACCGGCGGCAGCATCGTCACCGTCGACCACCACCGAGGGTCCGAGGAACACCAGCCCGGGTGGGAGTACCACGACACCGCGCTCGTCGACCCCCACACCGGCCGCCTGGAGACCCTCGTGGCGTTCCGGCACACGATCTGGGACGCGGGACTGGACGATGTGGTGACCGCCGCGGTGGGCACGTCGCGCCAGGTCGCGCGAATCTGGGGCACGCCGGCCTCGTTCGTGTTCATCGACGGGGGCCACTCCTCCGAGGCCGCGCAGGCCGACTACGAGGGCTGGGCCCCGTGGGTCGCGGTGGGCGGGGCCCTGTTGATCCACGACGTCTTCCCGAACCCCGAGGACGGCGGACGCCCGCCCTACGAGATCTACTGCCGCGCCCTGGAGTCCGGGCAGTTCACCGAGGTCCGCGCGGTGGACTCGCTGCGCGTCCTGCGGCGCGACTCGGGCGAGGTCGGCTCGCCCATGCCGTAGGGCCCGCACCACCGGCCCGCACGGCGGCTCACACCGCCCACCGGCCGCCCGCGCTCCAGGCGTCACCCGAGCCCGGGCGGCCGCGCCGTGTGTGGA
>NZ_JADDKI010000150.1:0-12623 GCF_015356725.1 Dietzia sp. SYD-A1 | reverse complement strand
GTCCCTGACCGTGTCGGCGACGCCTCGGGCCTGATCGGCCACGGTGTGGGCCACCCCCGCGAGGGCTGCCCCGGCGGCGGCGGATTCGGCCTTCGCTCCGGGCAGCTTGGCCGTGACCTTGTCTCCCGCCCTGCGGGCGCGCCACGTGAGACCCGGCTGGCCGGCGGTGTCGACCGAGGCGAGCAGGAGCGCTCCGAGCAGCGCGACGTCGGTGGCCAGGCCGGTGGTCTTGCGGCTCTTGGCGGCGGAGTCGGACTCCGCCCAGAAGTCGTTGCGGGTGACGGTCGTGGGCAGGTGCGACGCCGTGAGTGCGAGGGCCGACAGGCGGGGGGCCTTGCCCAGTGCGAAGAGCACGCCCGCGCCGACCTTGACCCCGGCGAGAGCCTTGACCAGCGTCTCGGTGTCCTTGGTGACCGGCGGCACCGAGGTCGTGACGTGCTCGTTGACCGCCTGCTCGCCCTTCTCCACCAGGGGCGCGGCCTTGTCCACGAGCGGGGCCGCCTTGGCGACATGGGCCTGCGGATTGCGGAGTGTCTCCACGCCGTCGATGACGAACACCGTGGCGAGCATGGGTCGTGCGAGTCGTCGGATCATCGTTCCTCCTGGGAATTGGGATGCGTGGTCGAACCTAGTGAAAACCCCGGCGACTCGCCTCCGGTCCGGGAACCTCGCATGTCGCGGACCGCGCGGACCCGCGTGATGCGCTGGGGCGATTGGTCATGGAGGGCCGAGATAACGATTCCGACAAGCTCCTCGCCCCGGGCTGTCGTCGGTCACCAGCCGCGTTCCCGCCACGTTCTCAGGCTCGGCCGCTCGTCCCCGAGTGTGGTGTCATCGCCGTGTCCGGGATGGACCACCACGTCGTCGTCGAGCACCCCGAACACCCGGGTCTCGAGGTCGTCCATGAGGGTGGCGAACTGTTCCGGAGTGGCGGTCTTCCCCGGGCCACCGGGGAAGAGGGAGTCACCGGCGAACAGGTGGGACCCCTCCGCGGTTCGGAGCAGGAGCGCGATGCCGTCCGGGGTGTGGCCACGCAGACCGATCACCCCGAGGCGCAGATCCCCCACGACGATCTCGTCACCGTGAGAGACGTGGCGGTCCGTCGGTACGTGGATCTCTTCGGCGTCACCGGGTGAGGCGATGGTCCTCAGGCCGAGGGCCTCGACGGTCTCGGGGAGACCGATCCAGTGGTCGGCGTGCAGGTGGGTCGTGACCACCTCTCGCACCCCGGGGGCCTGCGTCTCGAGGTGGGCGATGAGCTGGGGGGCGTCGTTGGCCGCGTCGACGAGGAGTGCCTCGCCGGTGGAGACGGACTCGATCACGTAGACGTTGTTGTCCATCTCTCCCACGGAGATCTTGGACAACCGCGCCGGGCCGACGGTCCAGCGCTCGCCGGTCAGGCGACCGCCCAGACGGCCGGAGTAGCCCTCGGTGAGGGTGATGTGCGCGGGAACTGAAGCGGCGGAATTCGACATAATTGCAGGCTACTGGTGTCGACGGCGGTCTGCGACGGGAAGCGTGTCGGGGTTCGTTGGTACCTTCGTCTGCGGGACGGCGGCCATGCGGCGCGCACGGCCACCGCCACGGGTCCGTGGCGACAGCCCCCTCGGAAGGAGTACCCATGGTGGACCGTCTGGTCGTCCGCGGCGCACGGGAACACAACCTCAAGGGCGTGGACATCGACGTCCCGCGCGACGCCCTGATCGTCTTCACCGGATTGTCCGGCTCCGGCAAGTCCTCGTTGGCGTTCGACACGATCTTCGCCGAAGGTCAGCGTCGGTACGTCGAGTCGCTCTCCTCCTATGCGCGCATGTTCCTCGGGCAGATGGACAAGCCGGACGTCGACTTCATCGAGGGGCTCTCCCCGGCGGTGTCGATCGACCAGAAGTCCACCAACCGGAACCCGCGGTCGACCGTGGGCACGATCACCGAGGTCTACGACTACCTCCGTCTGCTCTATGCGCGGGCGGGTGTGCCGCACTGCCCCACGTGCGGAGAGGTGGTCTCGCGTCAGACCCCTCAGCAGATCGTCGACCAGATCCTCGCCGGCGAGGAGGGCGTGCGGTTCCAGGTCCTCGCGCCGGTCGTGCGCACGAGGAAGGGGGAGTTCGTCGACCTGTTCGCGCAGCTCGCGGCCGACGGGTACAACCGTGTGCGGGTCGACGGTGAGCTCCACACCCTCGCGGAACCGCCCACTCTCAAGAAGCAGGAGAAGCACGACATCGAGGTGGTCGTCGACCGACTCGCCGCGAAGCCGTCCTCGCGACAGCGCCTCACCGATTCCGTCGAGACCGCGTTGGGCCTGGCGGACGGCGTCATCGTGATCGACTATGTGGACCTCGACGAGACCGACCAGGCCCGGCGGCGTCGGTTCTCCGAACACATGGCCTGTCCCAACGGCCATCCGATCGGCCTGGACGACCTGGAACCCCGCGCGTTCTCGTTCAACTCGCCCTACGGCGCCTGCCCGGTCTGTGACGGACTCGGGTCCCACCTCGAGGTGGACCCCGACCTGGTGATCCCCGATCCGGAGCGGTCGTTGGCCGACGGCGCGATCGCACCGTGGTCGGGGGGTCAGAGCGCCGACTACTTCCAGCAGCTGCTCTCGGGACTGGCCGACGACCTGGGCTTCGACCTGCGTACGCCATGGCAGGACCTGCCCGCCAAGGTGCGCAAGGCGGTGCTCGGCGGGGCGTCGACGAAGGTGCGGGTGCGGTACAAGAACCGCTACGGCCGGGTCCGCACGTACGACGCCAAGTTCGAGGGCGTCATGTCGTTCCTCAAGCGCCGGCTGGAGCAGACGGAGTCGGAATCGCAGAAGGAGCGCTACCAGGGGTATATGCGGGAGGTCCCGTGTCCCACCTGCGAGGGGACCCGACTCAAGCCGGAGATCCTCGCGGTGACCATGACGGGCCCAGGCGGGCGCGAGCGGTCGATCGCGGACATCTCGCGGATGTCGGTCGCGGACTGCGCGCAGTTCCTCGACGGGCTGGAACTGGACTCCCGCCAGGAGATGATCGCCGGCCGGGTCCTCAAGGAGATCCAGGCCCGTATGGGGTTCCTCCTCGACGTGGGACTCGACTACCTGTCCCTGGACCGGGTGGCGGGCAGTCTGTCCGGTGGCGAGGCCCAGCGGATCCGGCTGGCCACCCAGATCGGGTCCGGCCTCGCCGGAGTGCTGTACGTCCTCGACGAACCCTCCATCGGTCTGCACCAGCGGGACAACCGTCGTCTCATCGACACGCTCGTCCGGTTGAGGGACCTGGGGAACACGCTTCTCGTGGTGGAGCACGACGAGGACACCATCCGCGCGGCCGACTGGATCGTCGACATCGGCCCGTTGGCCGGCGAGCACGGGGGACGCGTGGTGCACTCCGGGGACTACGCCGGGCTGCTGGCCAGCACGGAGTCACTGACGGGTGACTACCTGGCGGGTCGGCGGTCCATCGCGGTGCCCGAGACGCGGCGCGGACTGAACCCGGAGAAGATGCTCCACGTACGCGGGGCCCGGGAGAACAACCTCAAGAACGTCGACGTGATGTTCCCCGGGGGCGTGCTGTGCGCTGTCACCGGGGTGTCCGGGTCCGGAAAGTCCACCCTCGTCAACGACATTCTCGCCACGTCCCTCGCCAACCAGCTCAACCGGGCACGCCAGGTTCCAGGTCGGCATTCCCGCATCGACGGGGTGGAGTCGTTCGACAAATTGGTGCAGGTGGACCAGTCGCCGATCGGGCGCACGCCGCGGTCCAACCCGGCCACGTACACCGGGGTGTTCGACAAGATCCGGACGTTGTTCGCGGCGACCACCGAGGCCAAGGTCCGCGGCTACAAGCAGGGGCGGTTCTCGTTCAACGTCAAGGGCGGGCGATGCGAGGCGTGCCAGGGGGACGGCACCCTCAAGATCGAGATGAACTTCCTGCCGGACGTCTACGTCCCGTGCGAGGTGTGTCAGGGCGCCCGGTACAACCGCGAGACCCTCGAGGTCCACTACAAGGGCAAGACCATCGCCGAGGTGCTCGACATGCCGATCGAGGAGGCGTGCGAGTTCTTCGAGCCGATCACGTCGATACACCGGTACCTCAAGACGCTCTCCCAGGTCGGACTGGGGTACGTGAGGTTGGGCCAGTCGGCGCCGACCCTGTCCGGTGGTGAGGCGCAGCGGGTCAAGCTCGCGGCCGAGTTGCAGAAGCGGTCGAGTGGACGGACCGTCTACATCCTCGACGAGCCCACCACGGGTCTGCACTTCGAGGACATCACCAAGCTCCTCCTGGTGATCCAGGGGCTGGTCGACAAGGGCAACACCGTCATCGTGATCGAGCACAATCTCGACGTCATCAAGAGTGCCGACTGGGTGATCGACATGGGGCCCGAGGGTGGGGCCGGTGGAGGTGTCGTCGTGGCGGAGGGCACCCCCGAGCAGGTGGCGACGGTGCCCGAGAGCCACACCGGCCGCTTCCTCGCGCAGGTTCTACCCACCGTGCAGGAAGAGCCCGCGGAGGGTCGTCGGCCCGCGGGGAAGCAGGCCGGCAGAGCCGCCGCCCGCACGACGGCCAGCAAGAAGACGGTCGCGAGCAAAGCCCCGGCGAAGAAGGCCACCGCGGCCAAGGCGGCACGCAAGGCACGGGCGCTGCGCTGACCGGATGCCGGTGGGGAAGACCGTGGCGTCACCCCGCGGGCCGGTCGGAGCCGGGTCAGAAGGTCAGAGCGACGTCAGTAGACCGGCCCGGTGAACTTCTCGCCGGGTCCCTCGCCGGGCTCGTCGGGAAACGCGCTCGCCTCTCGGAACGCCCGCTGCAAGCCCTGGAGGCCGTCCCGGACCACGCTTGCCTGCGGACCGAGGTACTCGGCGGACCCGGTCACGAGACCCGCGAGGGAGGTGATCAGCTTCCGGGATTCGTCGAGGTCGAGGTGCGGGCTCGCGGTCGGGTCGTCGTCGGACAACCCGAGCTTCTCCGCCGCGGCGCTCATCAGAACGACGATCGAGCGGAAGATGATCTCCTGGGCGGGAACGTCCGCGAGTTCGACGATCTCGACCTCGCGGGCGTCGAGGTGATCTTCGAGAGAGGTCTCGGCGGCCGCGTCGTCGGAGGGGTCAGTGGACGCGGGGTGATCGGTGTTCATGCCGAATACTGTCCCACGGGTATCTCGACGCCGGGCGGCCGGACCGGTTTGGGGGTCCCCCGCAACACTGGTACAGTTCTCAGGTGACTGTGGGAACCCGCTATGTGGTGGGTTCCGACGTCCAAGAGGAGCCCGATCTCCCACCATCCGACGCCTCAGGTAGTTTGATGGTCACCACCCCCGGCGAGGGGCCCGCGAGCTGATCGCGGGCGAGTCGTCGTCGACGGGTGAGGAGTGAGAGGCCCCCCGGTATCCGTGCCGTGGGGCCTTCTCGGTGTCACCGGTGTGTCCGGCGGCGCCGCGGGTGCCTCGAGGGCGGATGCGCGACCGCGCCAGTGGTCGCGGACAGACGCACCATCTACCGAGGAGGGCCCATCAGCGCCGAAGCACGTATCAACGAACGAATCCGTGTCCCCGAAGTCCGACTCGTCGGCCCCGGGGGCGAGCAGGTGGGGATCGTTCGCGTCGAGGATGCACTTCGTCTGGCCCTCGAGGCCGATCTGGACCTCGTCGAGGTCGCGCCCACCGCGCGCCCGCCGGTCTGCAAGATCATGGACTACGGAAAGTTCAAGTACGAGGCGGCGCAGAAAGAGCGCGAGTCGCGGAAGAACCAGCAGCAGACCGTGGTCAAGGAGCAGAAGCTCCGGCCCAAGATCGACACGCATGACTACGAGACCAAGAAGGGGAACGTCGTCCGTTTCCTCGAGAAGGGTTCCAAGGTCAAGGTGACGATCATGTTCCGCGGTCGGGAGCAGTCCCGCCCCGAACTCGGGTACCGGTTGCTGCAGCGACTGGCCGACGACATCACCGAGTACGGATACGTCGAGACCAGCGCCAAGCAGGACGGCCGCAACATGACCATGGTCGTGGCCCCGCACAAGGGAGCCAAGACCCGGGTCAAGGCGCAGGAGTCGAAGGTCACCGACCCCGCCTCGGAGTAGGACTCCGGCACCACACCGACCACCGGACGCACGTCGTCCGCTCACCCGAGACCCCTCCGGTCTTTCGGGACGAACCATGTGAGGAAGACCGATCATGCCGAAGATGAAGACCCACAAGGGCACCGCCAAGCGCTTCCGGAAGACCGGGACGGGCAAGTTGGTGCGCCAGCAGGCCAACCGCCGCCACATCATGGAGAAGAAGCCCACCAAGCGCACCCGTCGTCTCGACGGTCGCACGGACGTCGCGCCGGCCGACGTCCCCCGCATCAAGCGGCTCCTCGGGCTCTGAGCCCTCTCCCATACGTAGTACTTCCGGTCACCGTCGAGGTGGCCACCCAGATCAGTGAGGATTGACCAGTGGCACGCGTGAAGAGGGCAGTCAATGCCCAGAAGAAGCGTAGGACCGTACTCGAGTCCACCAAGGGCTACCGCGGACAGCGTTCGAGGCTGTACCGCAAGGCCAAGGAGCAGATGCTCCACTCGATGACCTACAGCTACCGCGACCGTCGTGCACGCAAGGGCGACTTCCGGAAGCTGTGGATCACCCGCATCAACGCGGCGGCCCGCGCCAACGACATGACGTACAACCGCTTCGTCCAGGGTCTCAAGCTCGCGGGCGTCGAGGTGGACCGCAAGGTGCTCGCCGACCTGGCCGTCACCGACCCGGCCGCCTTCACGGCGCTGGTCGAGGTCGCCCGTGGCGCACTGCCGGCCGACGTCAACGCGCCGGCTGCCTGACACCTGCGACTTGACGCACAGCACCCGGCCCGGGCAGGGCACCGGACGACCCGCGGATCCGTTCACCGAACGGACCCCGCGGGTCGTTTCCGCATCCAAGCTCCACCGGGCCGCTGCCCGCCGAAAAGCTGGTCGCTTCCTCGCGGAGGGGGCGAACTCGGTCGAGGCGGCCCTTGCGGCCGGCGTCGCGATCGAGGTGTTCTGCGGCGAGGACTCGCTCGAGCGGTTCTCCGACCTCGTCACCACGGCGTCGGCGTCCGGGCTCGCCGTCTCCGTGGTCACCGATCGCGCGGTCAGGGTACTGTCCGACACCGTGTCGCCGACGGGGATCGTCGCGCTGTGTCGTTCCGTCGTGCGGGAGCCCTTCGCGTCTGATGACTCCTCCGCGTCCGACGGGCCCTCCGCGTCCGACGGGCCCGACGACACCGGCGAGCGTGGTCCGCGGCTCGTGGCGGTGGGCCAGGCGCTGGCCGAGCCGGGCAATGTCGGCACCCTCGTGCGCGTCGCCGACGCGCTCGGCGCCGACGCGGTGTGGCTCACCGAGGGTGCGGCGGACCCGGAGAACACGAAGGCCGTCCGCGCCTCGGCGGGCAGCCTCTTCCACCTTCCCGTGGTGCGGGGGGTCGCCGAGTCGGATCTGATCGGTCGGGCCCACCGCCTGGGCCTTCAGGTCGCCGTGGCCACAGGTGACGGTGAGGTGGACATCGAACACGCCGGACAGGAGCTCTCCCGGCCGACGGCGTGGGTGTTCGGCAACGAGGCACACGGCGTCCCGGCCGAGCTGGCCGCTCGCGCCGATCTGCGGGTGCGGATCCCCATCCGGGGGAGAGCCGAGAGCCTGAACATCGTCACCGCGGCCTCGATCTGCCTCCACACCAGCGCGCGCCTGCAGGCCGCCTCCTCGTGACCGCCACCCTCACGGCCCGCGGCCTGGGCGCCGCGCGGGGAGCTCGCTCACTGTTCGCCGGACTCGACCTCGTCGTCGCCGAGGGGGACGTCTGGGGCCTCACCGGCCCCAACGGTGCCGGCAAGTCGACCCTGCTCCACGCACTGTCCGGCGAACCCGACGCCGAGATGACGGGGACGGTGACCGTCAGCCCACCGGACGCGACGGTCGGTCTCCTGCGTCAGCAGGTGGATCGTCACGACGACGAGGCGGTGCGTGGCTTCCTCCATCGCGTCACCGGGGTCGCCCACGCGCAGGCGCTGATGGACGATCTCGCCGCGCGGATGGCGGACTCGGCCTCGGCGGCCGAGGCTTACGGTGACGCCCTCGAGAGGTGGCTCGCGCTCGGCGGTGGAGACCTGGACGAGCGGATCCCGGTGGTCGCCGCCCGGCTCGGCCTGGACGGGGCCGCACTGGACCGGCCCATGGCGGCGCTCTCGGGTGGTCAGGCCGCCCGCGTCACCCTCTGCGCGGTGGTGCTGAGCCAGTACGACATCCTGCTGCTGGACGAGCCGACCAACGACCTCGACCTGGCGGGGCTCTCGGTGTTGGAGGACTTCATTCACACCGAGCGGCGTCCGATGGTGGTGGTCAGCCACGACCGTGAGTTCCTCGCCAGATGCGTGACCGGGATCGTCGAACTCGACTCCGCCCAGAGGCAGATCACGGTGTTCGACGGAGGGTACGAGTCCTACCTCACCGAACGCGCGCTGGCGCGGCAACGGGCGCGCGAGGCGTATGCGGAGTACGCGGGCCGGGTCGGTCAGCTCAAGGAGCGCATGCAGACCCAGAAGACGTGGCTCGACAAGGGCGTGCGCACCACCATGCGGAAGTCGGGAGGCAGGGACGCGGAGAAGGACAAACACATCCGAAACCGCGCCGGACAGCGGTCGGAGAAGCAGGCCGCGAAGATCTCCCAGACCCAGCGCGCGATGGAGCGGCTCGACGTGGTCGCCGAGCCACGTAAGGAGTGGGAGCTGAAGATGGAGATCGCGGCCGCACCCCGGTCGGGGTCCGTCGTGGCCGTCCTGAGCGAGGCGGTCGCCCGCCGTGGCGATTTCGTGCTCGGTCCGGTGACCCTGCAGATCGATGCGGGGGACCGGGTGCTGATCTCCGGTGCCAACGGATCCGGCAAATCGACGCTGCTGGGTCTGCTCGCCGGAGATCGACTCCCGGACGCGGGGCGGGTGAGAACGGGAGCAGGGGTCGCGGCGGGACGCGTCGACCAGGTCCGCTCGGAGTTCGGCGGGCCGGGATCCCTGCTGGACACGTTCTGCGCTGCCGCGGACCCGGAGGGGTTGCACCCCACGGAGGGCAGGACGCTGTTGGCCAAGTTCGGACTGGGCGGTGAGCACGTCGCCCGGTCGTGCGCCTCCCTTTCCCCGGGGGAGCGGACCCGGGCGGCGCTGGCCCTGTTGCAGCAGCGCGGCGTCAACCTGCTCGTGCTGGACGAGCCCACCAACCATCTGGACCTGCCCGCGATCGAGCAGCTCGAGAGGGCGGTGGAGGCCTTCGACGGCACGGTCCTGCTGGTGACCCACGACCGGCGGATGCGGCGGGGTTTCCGGGTGACCCGCGAGCTGCTCGTCGTCTCCGGCGCTGTCGACGAGGTCCGCTGACAGGCGGGAGCACGTGGGCCGGGGCGTCCGATCCCGATCGACTATCCTGGTCCGGGATGCCGCCGGCGATCGCCGGAGATCGCCGTGACGGGGAGGACGAGAGCACAGGTGAGCGAAGACACGAGCGCTGTCGAGGTGCGGATCGACGAGGAATCGCTGGCGCACTACGCGGCGCAGGCCGAAGCGGCGTTCGCCGCCGCCGCCGACCTCGAGGCGCTCGCGGCGGCCAAGACCGCCCACCTGGGTGACCGCAGCCCGATCGCGTTGGGGCGCCGGACACTCGGATCGCTGCCCAAGGAGCAGAAGGCCTCCGCCGGGAAGGCGGTCAACGTGGCCCGGGGCCGGGTCCAGCAGGCGTACGACACCCGGCTCGCAGAGCTCCAGGCAGAGCGTGACGCCGCCGTCCTCGTGGCCGAGACGCTCGATCTGACCGTCCCGTCGGGCCGGGCGCCCGTCGGAGCCCAACACCCCATCACGATCATCACCGAGCAGGTCATGGACGTGTTCGTGGCCATGGGGTGGGAGATCACGGAGGGCCCCGAGGTCGAGGCCGAGCACTACAACTTCGACGCACTGAACTTCCTCCCGGATCACCCTGCGCGCACACTGCAGGACACCTTCCACATCGCCCCGGAGGGCAGCCGGCAGGTCTTGCGCACGCACACCTCGCCCGTGCAGATCCGGACGATGCTCGACAGGGAGCCCCCGATCTACGTCGCCTGCCCGGGACGGACCTTCCGCACCGATGAGCTCGACGCCACCCACACACCGGTCTTCCACCAGGTCGAGGGGCTCGCGATCGACAAGGGCCTGACCATGGCGCATCTGCGGGGCGCGCTCGACGCCTTCGCCCGCGCCCTGTTCGGTCCGGAGACCCGGACCCGGATGCGGCCCAACTACTTCCCGTTCACCGAGCCCTCGGCCGAGGTCGACGTGTGGTTCCCGCGGAAGAAGGGTGGCGCCGGCTGGGTCGAGTGGGGTGGGTGCGGGATGGTCCATCCCAACGTTCTGACCGCCTGCGGTATCGACCCGGAGGTCTACTCGGGGTTCGCCTTCGGTATGGGCCTCGAGCGCACCCTGCAGTTCCGCAACGGACTGTCCGACATGCGGGACATGGTCGAGGGGGACGTGCGGTTCTCGCTGCCCTTCGGCATCCGCGCCTGACCACCACCCCCTTCCACCCGATAAGACGAAGGACCCCCACAGTGCGAATTGCGCAGTCCTGGCTGACCGAGATCCTGCAGCGGGCCAACGACGGCTGGTCGGTGACCCCGGCCGAGCTCGACGCGGGGTTCGTGCGGGTCGGCCTCGAGGTCGAGGGCGAGCCGGAGCAGCTGCCCGAGATCAGGGGTCCGCTCACGGTCGGCCGGGTCAGCAGCATCGAGGAGCTCGAAGGATTCAAGAAACCCATCCGCTTCTGCCTGGTGGACGTGGGCGCCGACGAACCGCAACGGATCGTCTGCGGTGCCCGGAACTTCGCCGCGGGAGACCTCGTGGTGGTGGCGCTGCCCGGGACCGTCCTGCCGGGCGGCTTCGAGATCGGTGAGCGCACGACCTACGGCCGGCCCAGCGAGGGCATGATCTGTTCGGCGTCCGAGCTGGGTATCGGTTCCGACCACAGCGGCATCATCGTGCTCGCCGACGGGACCGCGGAGCCCGGTGACCCCGCCGGCCCGGTACTGGACGCCGGGGCGGTGCTGGACGCGGGCGCGGCTGGGTCCGACACCGTCATCGAGCTCAACGTCACGCCGGACCGGGGCTACTGCCTGTCGGCGCGCGGTCTGGCCCGCGAGCTCGCGTGCGGATTCGATCTGGACTTCGCGGACCCGGCCACCGAGCTGGGGCTGCCCGCCGGGAGTGAGACCTGGCCCCTGGTGGTCGCGCCGGAGTCGGGCGCGCAGCGGTTCGCCCTCCGCCGGGTGACCGGGATCGACCCGTCCGCCCGCACGCCGTGGTGGATGGTCCGTCGACTGCTGCTCTCGGGGGTGCGTCCGATCTCGCCGGCGGTCGACGTGACCAACTACGTGATGCTCGAACTCGGGCATCCCATGCACGCGTTCGACGCCGGGACGCTGCGCGGTGGTCTCACCGTCCGGCGGGCCCGAGCGGGGGAGGCGCTCACCACCCTCGACGACGTCGAGCGCTCTCTCGACCCCGAGGACGTGGTGATCTGCGACGACCGCGGCCCGATCTCGCTGGCCGGGGTCATGGGCGGCGCGGACACCGAGGTCTCCGGGGATACCACGGACGTGCTGCTGGAGGCCGCGGTGTGGGACGCCCTCGCGGTGTTCCGGACGATCCGCCGCCACAAGCTCCCCAGCGAGGCGGGCAAGCGGTACGAGCGTGGTGTCGACGCGGCCGCGACGATCGCCGCTCTGGACCGGGCCGCGACGCTGCTCGCCGACATCGCCGGCGGCTCCGTGGAGGCCTCGCTCACCGACGTCGGATCCGCCCCGGTCATGCCGACCATCGCGTTCGACGCGAGCAGGCCCTCGCGCGTCGCCGGGGTGGAGTATCCGTCGGGCACCGCACGGCGCCGACTGGAGCAGATCGGGTGCGGCGTCTCGGGGGACGACGAGGTGCTGCTCGAGGTCACCCCACCGACCTGGCGCCCGGACCTCACGCTGCCCGCGGATCTGGTGGAGGAGGTCGTGCGGCTCGAGGGGTTGGAGGACATCCCGTCCGTTGTGCCGTCCGCCCCCGCGGGTCGTGGTCTCACCGCTGCCCAGCGGGGTCGCCGCGCGGTGGGCCACGCCCTGGCGGCCGCCGGGCATGTCGAGGTGTTGACGTCGCCCTTCTGTGACCCCTCGGTGTTCGACGCGATGGGGCTGGCCGACGACGACGAGCGGCGCAACACCATGTCCGTGGTCAACCCCCTGGAGAGCGACAAGGCGCATCTCGCCACGACGCTGCTCCCGTCGTTGGTGGAGATCGCCCGTCGCAACCTCACCCGCGGCGCGCGTGACCTGGCGCTGTTCTCGGTCGCGCAGGTCTCGTTCCGAACCCCCACCACAGGGGCGGTCGAGATGCTGCCGGTGGACCGCGAGCCCACCCCGCAGGAACGGGAGCGCCTCGATGCGTCGCTGCCCGACCAGCCGCTCCACGTGGCCACCCTCTACACCGGTAAGCGCGTCCCGGCCGGTCACGCCGGACCGGGCCGTGACGCGGACGCCCTCGACGCGGTCGAGGCCGTGAGGATCGTCGCCCGCGCCCTGGGGGCGGAGGTCGACGTGCGGGCGGCCGAGCGGGCACCGTGGC
>NZ_JADDKI010000014.1:0-10051 GCF_015356725.1 Dietzia sp. SYD-A1 | reverse complement strand
CTGGCGGAGGGCCTGCTCACGACCGCCGAGGTGCTCCGCATCGCCCGGGTCCGCGATCCGCAGCGCAGACCCCTCGTCGTCGTCGTCACCGACGGCCGCGCCACCCACGGCCCGGACGCCCTCGCCCGGTCCCACGCCGCGGCGGCCGGGCTGGCCTCCCTACCGGTGGCGTCGGTGGTGGTGGACTGCGAGAGCGGTCGGTTCCGCATGGGCCTGGCCTCCGAACTCGCCGCCCACCTGGGCGCCGAACACATCCCGCTGGGCGAGGTGACGGCCGAGGGGCTGACCGACACCGTCCGGACCCGCACGGCCGCGCGACAGAGCCCCGCACACCCCGAGGGAGAGGTGGCCTGATGCCGCAGGGACAACCGACCCGCGTGCCCGACGACGGGCTGAGCACCCGGCAACGCCGCAACAAACCCCTGATCATGGTCCACACCGGGCCCGGCAAGGGGAAGTCCACCGCCGCGTTCGGCCTGGCCATGCGCGCGTGGAACCAGGGCTGGGACATCGGCGTGTTCCAGTTCGTCAAGTCCGCCAAGTGGCGCATCGGCGAACAGACCGTGATGGAGCGCCTCGCCCGACTGCACGCCGAGACCGGTGAGGGCGGGCCCGTCGAATGGCACAAGATGGGCTCCGGCTGGTCCTGGTCGCGCAAGGACGGCACCGAGGAGGACCACGCCGCCGACGCCGCCGAGGGCTGGGCGGAGATCACGCGCCGGCTGGCCGTCGAGCGACACGACCTCTACCTGCTCGACGAGTTCACCTATCCCATGAAGTGGGGGTGGGTGGACGTCGAGGACGTGGTGGAGACGCTGACGTCGCGGCCCGGTCGCCAGCACGTGGTGATCACCGGCCGCGACGCCGACCCCCGGCTGCTCGACGCCGCCGACCTGGTGACCGAGATGACCAAGGTCAAGCACCCGATGGACGCCGGCCAGAAGGGGCAGAGGGGGATCGAATGGTGACGCACCTGCCCCGGCTCGTGGTGGCGGCGCCGGCGTCGGGTCACGGCAAGACCACCGTCGCCACCGGGCTCATGGCGGCGCTGCGGCGCAGGGGCCTCACGGTCTCGGGCCACAAGGTGGGGCCCGACTACATCGACCCGGGATATCACGAGCTCGCCACCGGACGACCGGGCCGCAACCTCGACCCGCATCTGGTCGGCGAGGACGCGATCGTTCCCCTGCTGCTCCACGGGGCGCAGGCCGCGCCGCGCCCGGCCGACGTCGCCGTGATCGAGGGCGTGATGGGCCTGTACGACGGCCAGATCGGCGGCGACGGCTTCTCCTCCACCGCCCACGTCGCCGGCCTCACCGACACCCCGGTGCTGCTGGTGGTCGACATTTCCCACGCCTCGCGCAGCATCGCCGCCGTGGTACTCGGCATGGCGACGTTCGACCCCTCCGTCCGCATCGGCGGGGTGATCCTCAACAAGGCCGGGTCTCTCCGCCACTCGGATGAGGTACGCCGCGCCCTGGAGCCGCTGGGGATCCCCGTGCTCGGGGTGCTGAGCCGGGACGACGAGGTCACCGCGCCGTCCCGTCACCTCGGCCTGGTCCCGGCGGCGGAGCGACCGGGAGCCGCCGGTAGCCTCGACCACCTCGCGGACCGCCTCGCCGACTCGGTGGACCTGGACGCGGTGATGCGCCTGGCCCACGCGGCGCCGCCACTGGCCGGTCCGGCCTGGTCCGCGGAGGAGGCACTGGTCGGGGGCCTGCCCGACTCGGGTCCGCCGGCACTGGCACTGTCCGGGCCACGTCGTCCGGTCGTCGCCGTGGCGGGAGGCCGCGCCTTCACCTTCCGTTACGCCGAGACGGTCGAGCTGCTCGACGCCGCGGGGTGCGACGTGGCCGTCTTCGACCCACTGGCCGACTCCGCACTGCCCGAGGGCACCGCCGGCGTCTACCTCGGCGGCGGGTTCCCGGAGGTGCATGCGGCGGGACTGGCCGCCAACCGGCCGATGCTCACGGCGCTGCGGACCGCCCTCGGCGCCGGTGTGCCCACCGTGGCCGAGTGCGCGGGACTGCTCTACCTCTGTCGCACCCTCGACGGCGCCCCGATGATCGGGGCGGTGCCGGCGGACGCGGCCATGTCCCCGCGCCTCACGCTGGGCTACCGCCGCGTCACCGCGGGGTCGACGAACCTCCTCACCGTGGCGGGCACCGAGGTCACCGGCCACGAGTTCCACCGCACCACGGTCACCCCGGGCTCCGGTGCGGGCACATCTGGCGCGGGCGCGTCCGCGGCGTGGACCTGGGGCGACCGGGTCGAGGGGTTCGCGACCCCCACCCTGCACGCCTCGTACCTCCACACCCACTGGGCCGGGCACCCCGCACTGGCCGCGAGGTTCGCGGCCGAGGTCGCCCGCGTGCACAGCGCGCCGCCCGTCGACGGTGGTCGACGGGCGGCTCGCGTCAGCTGAACCGAGCGCGTTCGGTCACATGAGGTAGCACGCCTCGGTGAACTCGAAGTCCGCCGCGGTCGGCCCCTCGTACCATTCCTCCTCCAGGACCAGACCCGTCGGGCTGCCCGCCTCGATCCGGTTGAAGATGGTCGAGCGCGACGCGTGCTCGTTGACGTCACCCGAGTAGTCACCTGCGCCCTCGGCGAACATGCCGTCGGTGTCCAACCCGGTCAGCTGGTCGGCGGTCTCGAAGACCCCGGCCCGGGTGAGGTCGTCGTTCTCGATGGCCTGCTGGAGCAGACCGCGGATGACGGTCTGGGCGGCCCATCCCAGCACGAACCAGTCGTTGGGCTCGGCCCCGATGGACTCGGCGAACTCGCGCATCTCGTTGTGACCCTCGGAGTCGTATCCCCAGGGCGCGACGGTGGCGGCGCCCCGGTACCGGGCTTCCAGCGCGGGAGCCGCCTGGCTCCCCATCAGCCCCGCGCTCCAGGTGGGCGTGGCGCCGATGAACTGGCCCTCGTACCCCTGCGCGACGGTCGCACCCACGATGGCGCCGGTCTCGATCGCGCTGGTGGCGAGCAGGACGACGTCCGGACGGTCGGCCAGGATCCGCTGGATCACCGCGGTCTGCTCGTCGGTGCCGCCGGGCGCCGTGGTGTACCGCGTGAACTCGATGTCGCGCTCCTCGGCGGCGATCTCCGCCCCGTTGGCCGCGTCGTCGCCGTAGTCACCGGGGAAGTGCACCATCCCGACGCTCGTGGCGTCGAGCTCGTCGACGGCGTAGTCGACCATGTTCATGGCCTCGGCGCAGTAGCTGGTACCGAACTCCAGCACGCCGTCCTCGAAGAGCCAGTTCGACCCCAGCGAGGCGGGGACCGCCAGGATGTTCTGCTGCCGGGTGTCATCGAGGATGCCATTGGTGTGGGCCGTGCCCAGCGAGTGCGCCAGCACCAGGATCTGATCCCTAATCTCCCGGTACTCCTGGGAGTGCGTGGTCTCGTTGTAACCGCTGTCGCGAACGTGGGTCACCATGTCGACCTCGTAGCCGTCGATGCCCCCGTTCTCGTTGACGTTCTGCCAGTAGGCCTGCGCGCCCTCGATCATCGGGGCGCCGACCGGGGAGAACGGGCCCGTCAGGTCGGTGACCGCACCCAGGTAGATGCAGCCGTTCGACTCGTCGACCGCGTTCGGGCACGGCTCGTCGGTGATCCCGGCGACCTCGGTGTCGGAGGCGTCGTCGCGACCACAGCCCGACAGGACCAGGGCGACGGCCGCCAGACCGGCCACCCCGCTGCGTAGCGTCTTGGACTTCATGATGTTCTCCTCGGTGTTCGATGTGTGGGATCAGACGTGGGTGGGGTCAGTAGGTGAAGGGGAAGCTCTTCCAATACATCCGCATCCGCAGCCATATGCCGAACAGGCCGCGTGGCTCGAACAACAGGAACGCGACGATGAGGCCGCCGTACAGGATCGCCTCGACCTCGTAGATGTTCGGGCTGACGTTGGGCGCCGTGGAGATGTAGGGGACGAAGTGCGCCATCTCGGAGGAGATCCGGGGCAGCGACGCGATCAGCAGGGCGCCCATGATCGTGCCGGAGATCGTCGCGGCGCCGCCGATGAAGACGATCGCGACGAACTGGATCGACATGATCAGCCCGAACTGCTCCGGACCGAAGTGCCGGTTCGCGACGAACAGCAGCGACCCGCACACACCCGCGTAGAAGGACGAGACCGTGAACGCGATGAGCTTGTAACGGGCCAGGTCGACACCCATGACGCCGGCCGCGATGTCACGGTCGCGGATGGCTCCGAAGGCGCGGCCGACCCGTGAACGCGCGATGTTCCGGGCCGCGAGCGCCCCGATCAACAGCAGCGCGAGGAAGAACCAGTACAACTTCTGGTCCGAGGTGAACGCGCTATCGAGGGTGAGGTCGTCCCCGAACAGGATCGGCCGGGGGCCTCGCGACCGACTCCCTGGCCACCGGTGACACTCCCCCACTCGGTGAAGATGTACGTGCCGAGGAAGACCAGGCCCAACGTCACCACCGCGAGGTACAGCCCCCGCAACCTGGTGGCCAGCGGCGCCACGATCACCCCGCAGAGCGCGGCCATCGCACCGGCGGCGAGGATCCACGCCGGGATGAAGGTGATCCCCAGGCCCAGCGCACGCCCCTCGGGATCGCCGGCCACCACCGAGGCGGTGTACGCGCCGACCCCCACGAAGAAGGCGTGACCGAGGGAGATCTGCCCCGCGTAACCGGTGATCAGGTTGAGCCCGATCCCACCGATCGCCAGGACCAGCCCGAGCCCGAGGATCCGCAGCACGTCGTCGCTGACGTTGAGCGGCAGCAGGACGGCGAGGACGACGAGCACGGCGGCGCCCAGCGCCTTGGCCCGCGTGTTGAACAGCGCCTGCTCCTGCCGGTAGCTGGAGTAGAGCTCCGGCCGCCCGCGGGGACCGCCGAAGAAGCCGGCCCGTCGCCCGGTCGCGGTCCGCGGCGTCGGGGATCCCCCCGACGGTTCCGCCGCCGATACGAGTGTGCTCATACCCGTTCCACCTCCTTGGTGCCGAACAATCCGTGGGGTCTGACCAGCAGCACGGCCAGCATGATGATCCAGGGCATCAGCGGACCCAGGTTCGTGGTGAGTTCGGGCATGACGCCGCTGCCGTCGAACCACTGGTTGTGGTAGGTCGAGACCATGGCCTGGGCTATGCCGATGGTCAGGCCGCCGATGATCGCGCCGCCTATCGAGTCGAACCCGCCGATGACGATCGCGGGCAACGCGATGAGAGCCACGAGCCACAAGGTGTTGCCGATCGGGCCGCCCGTCGCGGCGAAGATCCCCGCGAGTGCCGCCAGGGCCCCGGCCATCGCCCAGGACAGCGCGAAGATCGCACTGGCGCTGACGCCCTGGGCCATCGCCGCCTCCTGGTCGGAGGCGACCGCACGCATCGCCAGGCCCACCGAGGAGTACCGGAAGAACAACAGCAGGGCGACGACGATCACGGCGGCGGTGACGAACGCCGCCACGTGCCGGTGCTGGACGATGACCCCGCCGATCACCGAGACGTCGGTCCCCCACGGGTCCCCGACCGAGCGCGGCTGGGTACCGAGGAACATCCCGGCGACGGTTCGGATGACGATGTCCAACCCCACGGTGATGATCGCCACGATGAACACCGCCTTGCCGACCATCGGGCGAATCGCGGCCCGCTCGACCAGCAGGGCGATGACACCGATGGCGATCACCCCGAGGATCGCCCCGACGTAGAACCCCATCACCGGCGCGAGGAAGCTGACGATGATCGCCCCGGACATGAGGAACGCGGGCTGCGCGAAACTGATGACGCCGGTGGCCTTGAAGATCATGACGAAGCCGATCGCGACGAGTGCGTAGATGGCACCCGACCCCAGACCGACACTCAGGGCACTGAGGAACTGGGTCATCGTGCCCCCTCGTAGAGCTCGTCGACGAGGTCCGCGAACATCCCCGTCACCGCCGACCGCTTGACCTTCTGGGTGGCGGTGAGCTCGCCCTCGTCGTGGTCGAGCTCCTTGGGCAGCAGCGCGAATGCCTTGACCTGCTCCACGGCGTTGAACCTCTCGTTGGTGGCGTCGACGACACCCTGTACCAGCTCGCGGACCTCGGGTTTCTCCGTCAGGTCCCGGTAGGTTGTGTAGGCGATCCGTTTGCGGGTGGCCCAGTCACCGACTGTGTCGAGCTCGATCCCGATGAGGGCGGTGAGGTACCTGCGACCGTCGCCTATCACGAGGGCCTCCTTGATGTAGGGGGACACCTTGAGGGCGTTCTCGACCTCGGACGGCGAGACGTTCTTGCCGCCGGCGGTGATGATGATGTCCTTCATCCGGTCGGTGATCTTGACGTGGGTCCCGTCGACCCACTCGCCCACGTCCCCGGTGTGCAGCCAGCCCTCGGCGTCGATGGTCTCGGCCGTCTTCTCGGGGTTTCGCCAGTACCCGGCGAACACCGCCGGGCTGCGGACCAGGATCTCGCCCGTCCTCTCGTCGATCTTGAGTTCGGTGCCCTCGTGGGGTTCACCGACGGTCCCGAGCTTGACCCGTCCGGGCTTGTTCGTGGTGGCGATCGCCGAGTTCTCCGTCATCCCGTAGAGCTCGTGCATCGGGACGCCGATCCCCATGAAGAACTTGAGGACCTCCGGGGCGATCGGTGCCGCTCCGGATACCGCGTGCCGTGCGTACCGCAGGCCCGTCCGGACCCGCAGAGCCCGATACATGCAGATCCACCCCAGCACGTACCAGGCTCGGCTGGCCGGGGTGTGCCGTCCGCCGTTCGAGACCAGCGCGTCGCCGATCCGCTCGGCGCGCGCCAGCCAGAAACCCGACCACTTCCGCTTGAGCCAGGTGGCGTCCTCCAGACGGATCTGGGCCGAGGCCAGGAGCTTCTCCCAGATCCGCGGCACGCCCATCACCAGGGTGGGCTGCACCTCCTGGAGATTCTGGGGCACGGTGTCGATGGATTCGGCGAAGGTCACCTGGAGTCGGCTCGCGCAGCTCATCCACGTGGTGAAGAAGCGCTCGGCGACGTGCGACAGCGGGAGATAGGTCAGCACGTAATCGGAGGGCCCCGGGGGCGGATCGGAGGTCCCCCCGCGGGTCATGACGGTGTCGATCGCGAACTCGACGTTGGACGTGGTGAGCATGGCGCCCTTGGGTGGGCCGGTCGACCCGGAGGTGTAGACGAGGGTGATCAGATCGTCAGGTCGTGCCTGCTCCATCCGTCTGACCACCGCCTCCGGGTCCTTCAGACGGTGCTCGCGCCCGAGCGCCAGGAAGTCGTCCCAGTGGATGAGTCGCTCGTCGTCGTAGTGTCCCCGGATCCCGCGCGGTTCCAGGTACACGATGTGGGTGAGGTCAGGGCACTGGTCGGAGACCGCCAGGGCCTTGTCCACCTGCTCCTGGTCCTCGGCCACGAGCAGCTTCACCTGGCTGTTCTCCAGCAGGTACCCGACCTCGGCGGCCGGGTTGGTCGGATAGACGCCCACACTGACGCCCCGGACGGCCACGGTCGCGATATCGCAGATCAGCCACTCGGGCCGGTTCTCGCTGTGGATCGCGACTCGGTCCTGGGTGTCGATCCCGAGCGCGATCAGCGCGTGCGCGACGTCCTGGATCTGGTCCCAGTACTGGGCCCAGGTCGTCGGCTGCCAGACACCCCGTGACTTCCTCCGCAGTGCCACGTCCCCGGGGTGGGCGGCGGCGTTGTCCCGGACCCGCGTGGCCAGAGTGGTGGTGCTCATCAGCTCCCCCCTCCGTCCGCGGGCACTGCGGCCTGGCCGCCCAGATAGGCCTCCACCACCGCCGGGTGGCTCTGGACCTCCGCAGGGGTGCCGAGGGCCAGCGGGGCGCCGAAGTCGATGGCCAGCACGCGGTCCGCGATGTCCATCACCAGGCTCATGTCGTGCTCAACGAGGATCATGGGGGTCTTGAACTCCTGTCGGATCGAGAGCAGGAAGCGCGCGGTGTCCTCGGTCTCCTCGAGGTTCATCCCGGCCACGGGTTCGTCCAACAGGAGGATCTCCGGCTCCATCGCCAGCGCCCGCCCGAGCTCGATGCGCTTCTGGATGCCGTAGGGCAGCAGGCCCACCGGGAGCTTGCGCCACGCCTGCAGTTCCAGCAGGTCGATGATCTCCTCGACCGCGGCGCGGTTCAGTTCCTCCTGGCGCCTGGCCGGCCCCACCCAGGCGATCGCGGCGAGTGTGCCGTAGCGGAACTTCACGTGGCGACCCAGCATGAGGTTGTCGACCAACGTCAGGTTGGCGAACAACTCGACGTTCTGGAAGGTCCGGGCGACCCCCAGACGGGCGATCTTGTGCGGACGCATCCCCAGGAGCTGTTGACCCTTGAGCTTCACCGACCCCTGCTGCGGCCGGTACACCCCCGAGAGCACGTTGAAGATGCTGGTCTTCCCGGCGCCGTTGGGGCCGATGATCGCGAAGAGCTCGTCCGGGTTGACGGTGAAGTCGACGCCGTCGATCGCCTTGAGGTTCCCGAAGGCCAAACTCACCTGCGAGAACTCGACGACCGGGCTGGTCGTGGACGGGTTCGTCATGATGCCCACCTCTTGCGCCGGCGGTACTGTTTGACGTTGCGATAGGACTTCGTCCCGTCGGAGTCCGAGCGCGCGCCCAGGTAGAACTCGCGGATGTCGTCGTTGTCGAGCAGGTCCGCCGCGGGCCCGTCCATGACCACGCGGCCGGTCTCCACCACGTACCCGTGCCTGGCGATCGACAGCGCCATCGCCGCGTTCTGCTCGACCAGCAGCACCCCGGTCCCCTGCGAGTTGATCTCCACGATGATGTCCCGGATCTGCTCCACCATCTTGGGCGCCAGGCCCAGGCTCGGTTCGTCCAGCAGGAGGAATCGCGGTGCGGACATGAGCGCCCGGCCGATCGCCAGCATCTGCTGCTCGCCGCCGGACAGGTAGCCGGCGACTCGCGACCTGCGCTCGTGGAGGACGGGGAAGAGCCCGTAGACGCGATCGAGGCCCTCGCGGAGGTGGCGGCGCGTGACGTGCGCGCCGATGCGCAAGTTCTCCTCGACCGAGAACTCCTTGAAGATCCGTCGCCCCTCGAGGACGTGCTTGACGCCGTGTCGCGCGATCGCGGGTGCGCTCAGCGAACCGATGTCCTCCCCGTCGAGGGTGACCGACCCCTTGGTGATGGCCCCGTTGTGGACATCGAGTAGTCCGGAGAGGCTGCGCAGCAGCGTCGACTTGCCGGCTCCGTTCGCGCCCAGCAGCGCGACGATGTGGCCGTCCGGCACGTCGAAACTCGCACCTCTGATGACGAGCATCGCGTCGTCGTAGACGACTTCGAGATTACGAACTGATAACACTCGGCCTCCTGGTGTGATGGAGACCACACTATTCTCAGGTGTCCGAACATTTCTGTGTTTAGGCCGATTTCTCTGATCATGTTCTCGGCGGCGCCGGGCTGGGCGAAGTCCCTGCGGGTGGCGCCGGAGTCGTGATACGTGAGGCCAGTCCACCGTCCTCGACTTGATTGACCTGCGGCGATGCAGACCCGCGCGAGATCGGGTCCCGCAAGGACGGACGCGGCCAGGCGAGGCGTCGATCGTCTCTACACATGTGTTAACCCCGTAATCGGATCCTGTGGATCGGCCCGGAACCCGGCGTCCGGGAGCCTCCTCAGGCCAGGGTCCCGACCCGGTCGACGGCGGCCACCGCGTCGGCCACCACCTCCACACCCGGAGCGGCCCCCGGGCGGCGCACGACGACCACCGGCACCCCGAGTTCGGCGGCCACCGCCATCTTCGGCCAGGTGTGCACGCCTCCCGAGTCCTTGGTCACCAGCACGTCCGCCCGGTGCGCGGTGAACAGCGCCCGCTCGCCCTCGGCCGAGTAGGGACCACGGTCGAGCAGGAGCCGCCACCGGGCGGGGATCATCCCCTCGGGCGGGTCGACCACCCTCACCAGCGCCTCGCGGGTGGCGAGCGGACCGACGAACCTCGCCAGTGACTGTCGGCCGACGGTGAGGAACGGGCGGCCCCCGAGGTCCGCGGCGGTCGACGCCGCCTCGTCGTGCCCCGACACCCAGTGCCACCGGTCGGCGCCGGGGGCCGCCGACCAGCCCGGTCG
>NZ_JADDKI010000149.1:0-8722 GCF_015356725.1 Dietzia sp. SYD-A1 | reverse complement strand
AGCAGGCCGCCGGCGGTGGTTCGCAGGTCCGCGTCAGCCTGCGCTGAGCCGGCCGCGGCCTGATCGACCACCTGCTGGACCTCGGCCGGGAGAGCCGGCTGGGCCGTCGCGCCGGGGCTCGCGGTCCCCACCACGACGAGCCCCGCCGCCACACCGGTCACCAGCCGTGACAGTGTTCTTCTCATGCGGTGATTATGTCCGGGGTCGTCCACCTGGACAGGCGTCTGGAGTCACGTTCGGGTCTCGACCCGGGCGGTCTGAGGACGCGGGGGCTAGCGTTCGCGTCATGAGCGCGTCACCGCTTCCCCTGCCCAGGCTCTCGGCCCCGGCTTCCCGCGCACTCAGGGATGCCGGGATCACCGACCTCCGCCAGTTGGACGGCACGCCCGAGAGAGACGTTCTCGCACTGCACGGGATCGGCCCCTCCCAGCTCGGGGTTCTGCGCGACGCGCTGACCGCCGCCGGACTCTCCTTCACCGAGCCGGTCGCCCGGCCCCGGGCGACCGGCCGGAACGACAACACGGCGATCCGTTCGGAATCGATGTCACCGCGGGGGTGGATCGAGGGGTTACCCACCGCCCGACGCGTGAAGGACGGTCTGCGCCTGCTCGACCTCTTCGGTGAGGTGACCGGCGAGGACCCCACCATGTGGGGCCCCTCGATCGTGGGCTACGGTCGGCGCCACTACGTGTACGACAGCGGACGCGAGGGCGACACCCTCCGGGTCGGTTTCAGCCCCCGGGCCTCGGCCGTCAGTCTCTACGGCTTGCTGGAGGCCCCGGGCGCGGCCGCGTTGCTCGCGACGATGGGTCCGCACAAGACCGGGAAGGGGTGCCTCTACGTCACGTCCCTGGCCCGGATCGAGGAGACCGTCCTCCGCGATCTCGTGGCCGCGGCCTGGGCGAACCCGGACTGACGCTCGCGGAACCGGGTCGAGAGTCTCGTCAGTCCCGCGGCAGCGGCTTGACCATCGGGAACAGGATCGTCTCCCTGATCCCCAGTCCGGTGAGCGCCATGAGCAGGCGGTCGATCCCCATTCCCAACCCGGTGGTGGGCGGCATCCCCTGCTCCATGGCCGCCAGGAAGTCCTCGTCGAGGACCATCGCCTCGTCGTCACCCGCCGCTGCCAACCGCGCCTGATCCTCGAAGCGCCGCCGCTGGATCACCGGGTCGACGAGCTCCGAGTACCCGGTCGCCAGCTCGAATCCACGGACGTAGAGGTCCCACTTCTCGGTGACCCCGCGGTCCGTGCGGTGGTCGCGGGTCAGGGGCGAGGTCTCCACGGGGAAGTCCCGGACGAAGACAGGACCGTCCAGCTGATCGCCGCACAGGTGCTCCCACAGCTCCTCGACGAGTTTGCCGTGCAGCCACCCCCTGCCGCTGGGGACCTCGAGCCCGACCCTGCCGGCCAGTTCGGTGAGTTCGTCGACCGTCGAGTCGACCGTGACGGCGTCCTCGTCGTCGTCACCGTTCACCAGCTCGGGGTGCGTGGCGCGCAGCGCCTCGTTGAGGGACGGGTACATGCGCATCTCGCGCCACTGCCCGCCGAGGTCGTACTCGGTGCCGTCGGCCAGGGTCACCGTGGTGGAACCGAAGACCTCGAGCGCCACCTCCTGGATGACCTCACGGATCATCGTGGCGGAGGTGTCGTAGTCCCCATAGGCCTGGTAGGTCTCGAGCATCGCGAACTCGGGGCTGTGCGAGGAGTCCACGCCCTCGTTCCGGAAGTTCCGGTTGATCTCGAAGACCCGCTCGATCCCGCCCACCACGCACCGCTTAAGGTAGAGCTCGGGGGCGATCCGCAGGTACAGGTCGAGGTCCAGGGCGTTGGAGTGGGTGACGAAGGGCCGGGCGGCGGCGCCGCCGTGCAGCGTCTGCAGCATGGGCGTCTCCACCTCGAGGAACCCCCGCCGGTCGAGGGCGGCGCGCAGTGCCCGGACGACCTTGATACGGGTGACCGCGTTGCGCCGGGCCGTGTCTCGCATGATGAGGTCGGTGTAGCGCTGACGGACCCGCGTGTCCTCGCTCAGCTCCTTGTGCGCCACCGGAAGCGGCCGGAGCGACTTGGCCGCCAGCACCCACGAGTCCGCCATGACGGACAGCTCGCCCCGCTTGGAGCGCACCACGCGGCCGGTCACCGAGACGTGATCACCCAGGTCCACGTCCTGCTTCCACGCCTCGAGCCGTTCCTCGCCCACGTTGGCTAGCGAGAGCATCGCCTGCAACTGCGGGGCGAACGGATCGGGCTCGCCCTCGGCCGCCGGGACGGACAGGTCCGCCTCGGGGCTCACACCGTCCTGGAGTCGGACGAAGCAGAGCTTGCCGGTGTTTCGGACGAACAGGACCCGGCCGGCCACCGAGACCACGACGTCGGTCTCCTCCCCCGGCTCGAGTGCGACGAAGCGCGGATCCGAGGCGATCTCGACGAGCCCGTGCGTGCGGGGGACCCCGACAGGGTAGGCGTCGACGCCGGAGTCGAGGATGCGCTGCCGCTTGTCGCGACGGATACGCACCTGCTCGGGGGTGTCGTCGGCGGGCTCGGTCGAGGCGGCCCCGGGCGCGGCGGGAGTCGTGTCGGTCACGACTGTCGAGGATAGTCGCCGCTAGGCGTCGGGGCCGAACCCGTCGGCACGCACGTGGTCGAGGACGTGGAGGTCCAACCTGTCCGACAGGGATTCGATGGCAGCCGCCGCCCGGATACTGTTGCCGTGCTCGTCCAGGCGCGGCGAGTACGCCGCGATGCCGTACTTGCCGGGCGCCACCGCCAACAGGCATCCCGACACCCCGCTCTTGGCGGGCAGTCCCACCTGGTACACCCAGTCACCCGCCGCGTCGTACATGCCGCAGGTGAACATCACGCTGTTGGCGTAGCGCACCGCCTTGCGCCCGAGGATCCGCTCGTCGCTGCCGGGGATCACCCCGCCGTTGGCGAACATGGCCGCCATGTGTGCGAGTTCGCGGACGTCCACGCGGACCGCGCACTGGCGTCCGTATCCCGCCACGACCTCGTGGGGGTCGTCCGCGAGGGAGCCCTCCTCGGCGAGGAGATGCGCGAGAGCCTGGTTGCGGTGTGCGCTCTTCGCCTCGATGTCGGCGATCTCCTCGTCCACCTCCACCTCTCGCCCGACGAGCCGGGAGAGCAGCGCGCGGATGTGCTCGAAGCGGGAGACCTCGTCGTCGTCGGTGTCCCCCACCAGGGCGTGGGCGGCCAACGCCCCGGCGTTGACCAGCCCGTTGGGGGCCCGGCCGGTACCGGCCTCCAGGGAGATCTCGTTGAACGCCTCACCCGAGGGTTCCACCCCGATCCGCTTGGCCACCTCGTCGACGCCCTTCTGGTCCAGGGCCAGGGCGTACACGAACGGCTTCGACGCGGACTGCAGGTCGAAGCGGATGTCGTCGTCCCCCGCCGAGACGACGCTGCCCCCGAGGTCGCACACCGCGATCGCCAGGGCGTCGGGGTTCGGATGCTCGTAGTCGCCGAGGTGCGGGACCAGCTCTCCCGAGGAGTCATCGCGGACCTCGTCGAGAATGCCGTCGAGCAGGTCCGCCGAGATGTGGTCCGTCATGGACGCGACCGTACCGCCGTCGGTGCCGGCGCGCCCCCGGTCGGGCTCAGTGGGCGGAGATCGCAGACCGCTCGCGCAGCAGGTGCTCCGCATCCGACAGCAGGCCGAGCTCCCCCGCGGCCCGGATCGCCTCGTGCCCCCCGTCCACCGCTCGCACCCCTCGCACGCCGCGGGAGTGCAGCTCCAGCGCGAACAGTTCGGCGTCGAGCCCGTCGTCACTGACCAGGACCACCTCGCGGCCCTCCTCCACGGTGGCGAGCGGGGACGGCGATCGGGGATCGAGGAGTTCGACGACGGGACGGGCCTCGACGGCGACCGCGCCCGCCAGCACGCCCTGTCGCTCGCGCTGGACCCGCGAGCGGATGTCCACCACGAGCGCCCCCGCCTCCACGGTGGTGCGGTAGTCCGCCACGTCCAGCGTGCGGGCGGCGGGGTCGGTGAGGGTGACGGCGAGAGAGGTCATCTGGCGCTCCTGGTGAGGCGGGTCCCGGTCGGTGCGGTCGAGGGGGTTGCTGCCGGTCGGGGACACCAGTGCTGCGCACGTGCGGACGCCACCGGACCGGCCGAGGGCATTCGACGTGCGTTCATGACCACGATAATAGACAGACCGGTCTATCTACCGCAAGGGCGAGCGCCTCTCGGCCGCCCCACCCCCCATCCGCTGGCGCGCTCCGGTTAGTTGATGCATCATATAGGTGGAGTAAAGGAGCATCATGACCACCACACCCTCGCGCCAGCCCGCCGTCTTCATCGGACACGGCGTCCCCCTCAACGCGCTGGAGGACAATCAGTGGACCCGACAGTGGGCTGCGCTCGGAGCCGCACTCCCCGAACGCCCCCGGGCCGTGCTCGCCGTCTCGGCCCACTGGTACATCGGCGCCACGGCGGTGACCACGATGGCGCACCCCCGGACGATCCACGACTTCTACGGCTTCCCCCGGGAACTCAACGAGTTCGACTACCCGGCCGCCGGCGCACCCGAACTCGCGTCCGAGGTGGCCGAGGTGGTCCGTCCCACCTGGATCGGCGAGGACCGCGACTCGTGGGGACTCGATCACGGCACGTGGTCCGTCCTGGCCCACGTCTTCCCCGACGCCGACGTGCCGGTGGCGCAGTTGTCGGTCGACGCCTCGAAACCCGCCGACTACCACTTCGACCTGGGAACCAGGCTCTCGGCGCTGCGGGACTCGGGAGTCCTGATCCTGGCCAGCGGCAACGTCGTGCACAACCTGGCCGCCGTCGACCCGTCCCTCGGCGACTCGGGCACCGACTGGGCGCACCGGTTCGACGACCACGCCCGGGCGCTGCTCACCGACCGACCCGAGGACGCGGTGTCGCTGCTCGACCACCCCGACGCCGGACTGGCCGTGCCCAGTGCCGACCACTTCCTGCCCCTGCTGTACACGGCGGGAATGGCCGCCGGGTCCGGCGAGAAACTCGACGCCTTCAGCGAGGGGTACGCCTGGGGGTCGGTCTCCATGACGAGTTACCGCTCTGCCGCCTGAACCCACCTGACCGCGAGGCCCCTGACCCGGCCGCAGCGCGGGGTCCGTGGCGGCCGACACCCGCCGTCAGGTCCCTCTCGCCCGATTCGCGAGTCGTCCCGTCAACGGCAGCAGCACGATCAACGACACCCACATGAACTGGGCCGCCGCGGCGCCGACCGTCAGCGCCACGGGGACCGACGCCAGGAACACCGCCGGGGTGGTGGTCGCCGCGAGCAGCACCAGGCTGTTCTCCCTCGCGGACGTGGGGCGGCGTTCCAGTCCGGCCGCGCGACCTCGTTGGTACACCGCGGCCTGGGCGAGGGCGACCCCGGCGATGTTCACGGCGTAGAGCGCGGTCGGCAGCGCCAGATCCGCCGTGGCCGGGTTGCTGATCGCATCGGTGGTGAACGGCACCAGGATCACCAGGCCCGTGGCCAGGAGGTTGCCGAACACCATCGGGCCGTCGAGACCGGTCAGCCCCTTGATCATCCTGACGTTGACCCGCCACAACGCACAGATCACCACGAAACTCAACGCGACCCCGAGCAACTGCTGCCCCACCCCGGATGCCGCCAGGGAACCGAGGTCCTGCCACGCCTGCGGCTCCGGCAGGTCGACGTTCACGATGAGCAGCGTCACGGCGAAGCCGTAGATGGCGTCGAAGAAGGACAGTCCGCGATCGAACTCGGAGGTGTCCCTGCGGATCACCTCGTCGTCATCGATCCTCTCCCGACCGCTCCCGCCCATGTCGGACAGCATGCCATCGGCCCGGGGCGTCGGTCAGGCGTTCTTCTCGAACACCAACCGCAGACCCTCGAGGGCGAGTTCCGGTTCCACGTCGGTGATCGTGCGCGACTCCTCGGACACCACGTCCGCCCGCAACCCGGTCAGCACCACCGCCGCGTCGGACAGGTCGGCGACGTCCGTCCGCAGGCGGTCGACCAGGGCGTCGATCTGACCGGCGAACCCGATCACGATCCCGGCCTGCAGCGCGGCCACCGTGTTCTTGCCCAGCGCACTCCGGGGCCGCACCACCTCGATCTTCCGCAACGCCGCCGCGCGCTCGGCCAGCGCGTCCACGGAGATGTCGATCCCGGGTGCGATCGCCCCGCCCAGCAACTCTCCGCGCGCGGAGACGGCGTCGACCGTGGTCGCCGTGTCCACGTCGACGACGATCACCGCGCCCTCGAACAAGGTGTGGGCGGCCAGGGCGTTGACGACCCTGTCGGATCCCACCTCCCGGGGACTGTCCACGAGGAGCGGTACGCCGGTCTTCACGCCGGGAGCCACCACGACCGCGTGGAGCCCGGGCCAGTAGTCGGCGGCCATCCGACGCAGCTCGCCGGTCACCGAGGGCACGACCGACATCGCCGAGATACCCGACAGGCGCCCGGCGCAGTCCCCGAGCAGGCCCCGGATGGTCAACGCCAGCTCGTCGGAGGTCACCGCCGGCGACGTCCGCATGCTCCAGGTGCGCTCGAGCGGCCCGCCGTCCGGGGGGAAGACGCCCAGGCGGATGTGGGTGTTGCCGACGTCGACGGTGAGTAACACGGCCCTATCCCGGCACCTAGACGGTGACGGGCTCGGGGACGCGCGGGTTCTTCAGCCCCGACCCCGCGGGGACGTCCGCCGGGTCGGTGCCCTCCGTGAGCATCCGGTTGTGGGGGTCGACGAACACGACGCGCGGCGAGTAGGCGCGCGCCTCGGCGTCCTCCATCACCGCGTAGGCGATGATGATCACCAGATCGCCGGGATGGACCAGGTGCGCGGCCGCGCCGTTGATGCTGATGACCCCGGAACCGCGCTCGCCGGTGATGGCGTAGGTGGTCAGGCGTGCGCCGTTGTCGATGTCGACGATGTCGATCTGCTGCCCCTCGAGCAGGTCCGCGGCGTCCATGAGATCCGCGTCGATGGTGCAGGAGCCCACGTAGTGCAGGTCGGCCTGGGTCACGGTCGCCCGGTGGATCTTGGAGTGGAGCATGGTGCGCTGCATCTAGAGGCCTTCCTTGAGGTCTGCGGCCAACTCGGCCTGCTGGGCGGCGACGGTCGCCTCGGCGGCGGCGAGGAATCCCGTGCCGATGGCCACGCCGACGTTGTCGATGAGGCGGGCGGATCCGATCCGGGCCGCCACCAGGAGACGCCCCGGACCCTCCTCCGGTGGCTCGCCGAGGTCGCCCGCCCGGAGTTCGAGGTAGTCGACGGAGATCTGCGGGCGCTCGGCCAGGACCGCGCGGGCGGCGTCGAGCACCGCCTGCCGACCGCCCTTGGCCGCGAACGTCCCCGCCACGAGCGCCGCGTTGAGGGTGGTGGCCAGCTCCCGCTCGTCCTCGGAGAGGTAGCGGTTGCGTGAGCTCATGGCCAGGCCGTCGGACTCCCGGACGGTGGGGACACCCACCACGCGGACGTCCATGTCCAGATCAGCCACCATCTGACGGATCAGGACGAGCTGCTGGTAGTCCTTCTCGCCGAAGAAGGCCTGGTGAGGGGCGACGATGTTGAACAGCTTGGCCACCACGGTGAGCATCCCGGCGAAGTGGCCGGGGCGGGCGGCACCGTCGAGGATGTCACCCGTCGGCCCGGGCAGCACGGTGGTCCTCGGCCCGTTCGGGTACATCGCCGCGGCGCTCGGGGCCAGGACCAGCTCGACGCCGGCCGCGGCCAGCCTGGCCACGTCCTCGTCCAGGGTCCGGGGGTAGGCGTCGAGGTCCTCCCCGGGTCCGAACTGCAGAGGGTTGACGAAGATCGACACCACCACCACGGACCCCGGGGTCCGGCGGGCGGCCTCGACCAGCGCCAGGTGCCCCTCGTGCAACGCGCCCATCGTGGGGACGAAGGTGATCTGCCTGCCGACCTTGCGCAGTGAGCGGGTGACCGCGTGCAGGGACTCGGGCTCGTGGTGGATGGTCAACTCGCCCCGGTTGTACCCGGTCCCCGGCCGACCGGGGACCGCCGTCCGCACGGGAAGGGTCGAGGCGGTCATCGCAGCTGCTCCGTCAGGTCGGGGGCGAGGAGGTCGGTGACGTCGCGGCCGGCCCCACAACGATCCGCGGTCCGCAGCGCGAGCGCGCGGTATCCGGCGGCGATTCCGCCGTCGACGTCCTCGAGAGCGTCGAGGTGGCGCGAGACGGTCACCGCGTCGCCCCGCATGACCGGACCGGTGAGCGCCGAGTCGCCGGCGGCCAGGACGTTGTCGAGGGCTGCCCGCAGCAGTGGCTCGAGGGTGCGACGGGCGAGCGCCCCGGCGTCCGCGCCGAGCATTCCGTCCGGGTCACCCTGGACCCCACCACCTGGGAGGACCGAGAACGACGCCGCGAGCGCCTCGGCGGCGTCGTTGACGAGCGTGACCAGGTGGTTGGCGCCGTGCGCGAGTGCGGCGTGGTAGAGGGCGCGGTGGGATTCGGCGACGGTGACGGGCAGTCCACCCGTCTCCATCACCAACATCTGTCCGACGACGAGACCCACCTCGTCCGGGGAGGTCAGGGCCCACGAGCAGCCCTCCATGCGCTCGATGTCCGCATCGCCCCCCGTGAAGGTCATCGCGGGGTGGGCCGCCACGACCACCGCGCCGGCGTCCGCGGCGGGGCGGAGCACGTCCGCACCGATCGCGCCGGCCACGTGGACCACGATGTGGCCGGGACGGAAGGCGTCGGCCGCGGCGAGGTCCCCGAC
>NZ_JADDKI010000148.1:0-6307 GCF_015356725.1 Dietzia sp. SYD-A1 | reverse complement strand
ATGCTCACGATGGCACCGGTCCACACCCCGTGGCGCCGGCCGGCGGCCGAGGCGGCGGGCAGGATGAACTCCAGGGCCTCCTCGGCTGAGTCGAAGGCTGCCGACTTGTCCGGGATGGAGGCGAACTCGAGCGCCACGACGCCCTGGGCGGCGGCGTCGGCCACCACCTCGTCGAGAAGTCGGCCGAGCCGCTCCGGGGTGTGCAGCAGAGAGATGAGCACTCCGTAGGCGTCGAGGAAGCCGCTGAAGTCGGGGAAGTCGATGAGCGGCTGGACCTCCACGCCGTCCTCGGCGCACCACTCGCGCATCGTCCCGGGGCGCATGGCGGCTTCGAGGTGGACGTGCAGGTGCGCCTTGGGCAGGACGGCGTAGCGCTCGTATGCGGGGGAGTGCCCGGCTCGCGCCGGCTGACTCACTCCTTCGGCTCGACGTCGCGCGCCTTGTCGGCGACGTGCTGCAGCGTCATCGGATCAGAACCGTCCCACGACGTGACGTTCCGGGCCCGGGGCAGCTCGTCCCGGTGGAACACGGGGTTGTGGCCCTCGGCCTTCTGGCGCAGGTAGTGCTGCAACAGCGCCACCGCGAGCCCGCTGAGGGGGATGATCGCGATGAGGTTGATCGTCGCCATGACGCCCATGAACAGGTCCGCAAGGTTCCAGATGAGGTCGACCGAGCCCAGGCAGCCACCGAGAACGGCGAGGACGACCAGGACGCGGAAGACCCGCAGGGCCATGGGGCTCTCGCGGAGGAAGCGGATGTTGGCCTCGCCGTAGTACGAGTTGCCGAGGATCGAGGAGAAGGCGAGGAAGAAGATGACCACCATCAGGAAGGGCACTCCCCAGTCGCCGACCTGGGAGGCCAGCGAATCCTGGGTGAGGGTGATGCCCTCGCGGTCGCCGCCGAAGTCCGGGTTGGCGAGAAGGATGATGAACGCGGTCGCCGAGCAGACGACGAGGGTGTCGAAGTAGACGCCGAGGGCCTGCACCAGCCCCTGCTTGACGGGGTGGGAGACGGATGCGGTGGCGGCCGCGTTGGGGACCGAGCCCATGCCGGCCTCGTTGGAGAACAGGCCACGCCGCATGCCCTGCATGATCGCCGCGCCGATCGCCGCGCCCGCGACCTCGCGGAAGCCCAGGGCGTGGCCGACGATCAGCGAGATCATCTCCGGGACCTCGGTGATGTTGATCGCCACGACCACCAGGGCGACGACGATGTAGGCGATCGCCATGAGCGGGACCACGATCTCCGTGACCGCCGACAGTCGCCGGATGCCGCCGAAGATCACCGCGGCCACCACCAGGGCCAACACGACGCCGATGAGCAGGCCCGGCCCGAGCCCCTCGAGACCGAACTGGTTGCGCACGGACGCGGAGATGGAGTTGGCCTGGACTGCGTTGAAGACGAAACCGTAGGTCACGGTGATGATCACCGCGAAGGCGACCGCCACCGGCTTCCACCCGAGTCCGTCACGGATGTAGTAGGCGGGGCCACCGATGTAGGAGTCCTTGCCCCGCACCTTGTAGAGCTGGGCGAGCGTGGACTCGATGAACGCCGTGGCGCCGCCGATGATCGCCAACATCCACATCCAGAACACCGCACCGGGTCCGCCGACCGTGATCGCGATGGCGACACCGGCGATGTTCCCGGTGCCCACGCGGGACGCGGCGGAGACGGTGAAGGCGCGGAAGGCGGAGATGCCCTTCTTGTCCGGCTCGATGTCCGAGGGCTTCTCGACGATCGTCCTGAACATCTCCGGGAACATCCGGATCTGCACGATCAGGGTCGTGAAGGAGAAGTACAGGCCGGCGATGACGAGGAGCGCGATGACCGCGTACCAGTAGACATCGTTGACGGATGCGATGAAGTCGGCGATTGCGCTCACTTCGGAGACGGTAGTCGATCATCATCGAAGTGACGGGGCGATTTACCCTGGGTGTCGTGACCGACTTATCGCCCACCGCTCCGGATGTCGCCGTCCTGTTCGAGGGCGGGGGAATGCGGGCGGTGCACACGGCGGGGGTGGTGGAGACCCTCATCGGCGCGGATATCCACGGGGGAATGGCCGCGGGAATCTCCGCGGGCGCCACCCATGTGGCCAACTATCTCTCCCGTGAACCGGTCCGGGCGAGGAAGAGCTTCGTCGAACTGGCGGCCGATCCGAACTTCGGCGACTGGCGCAGCTTCGCCCGCGGAAAGGGATTGTTCAACGCGGAGTACATCTACGAGCAGACCGGTCTCCCGGACCAGGTGCTGCCGTACGACTTCGACACGTTCTCCCAGAGCGGGACGGCTGCGAGGATCGGGACGTTCCGGTGTTCGGACGGTGCGACGGTCTTCTGGACCGAGGAGGACGCCGCGAGCATGTCAGAGCTCATGCGGATGGTCAGGTCGTCCTCGACGATGCCGGTGTGGATGCCGCCGGTCCTGATCGACGGCGAGTACTACGTCGACGGGGCGCTGGGCCGTGACGGAGGGATCCCGCTGTCCGCCGCGCGCGAGGCGGGATACGAGAAGTTCCTGGTGGTGCTGACCCAGCCGAGCGGGTACCGGAAGATCCCGCCGCGGCGCCTCACCCCGTTCTACCGCTCGTACTTCCGGCGTTTTCCGGCCGTGGGGGAGGCGCTCCTCCACAGGTGGGCGCTCTACAACGAGACCCTCGACGAGATCGAGGCCCTCGAGGAGTCGGGTGACGCCGTGGTGTTCCGCCCGGAACGCGTCCTGATCCGGAGTTACGAGCGCAGGGTCGACCGGCTCGCCGAGGCGTACGTCCTCGGGCGGGAGCAGGCGCGGCGAGAGGTCGCCGCCTGGATGGAGTTCTGCGGGATGTGATGGCCGTCGGAGTGCTGACGGGTCCCACGAAATGACGAGCGCCCCGGTGGCGGACCACCGGGGCGCTCGTGCTGGGCTTCGAGAGCCGATCAGCGGGGTCGATCAGGAGCCGAAGAGCTGCGCGCCGCCGCCGAGGGTGTCGAGGATGTAGGCGGGCAGCCGGAGAAGGCCGTCGATCGCGGCGGACCCGACGTTCGGGACGAGGTCGACGGAGCCGTTGGCGAGGGAGTACCAGAAATCAGAGAACATTGGCGTGTCCTTTCGAGAGGTGGCGCCCCACTGTCTGGCGGGACTTGTGGTTCACGTTACTGACGATCGACCGTGGTTTCCACAAACTCGCCCTCAGAGTAAACCTTCTCAGGCTATTCGCATCCCGCTCACTGGGGGGTTCCTACTTTATGAGGATCGTCCTATGATCAGATCAGGGCGACCGAGATGTAGTCCAACGGGTGGGCTGTCCAGGGCCGCTCTGGAAGGAGTTCATCATGTGGGGAAGTCTCGTGGAGTTCGCCGGTTCGTCCGTCGGCGTCGTGGGCAGTCTGGCCACCGACACAGGGTCGACGCTCGTCGACACCCTGACATTCCTCCCGGTTCACATCGTGGAGGCTCTCTGGATGACGGTGTTCGGGATCGCCGAGGACCTGGGGTCGACCATCATGCCGCCGGTCTGACAGGTCGCACGACGGGGTGATTCTCAGCCGCCTCCCCTCGTGGGGGGCGGCTGATCCCGTCGGGAGGCGGCCGTCGACAAGGGGTGGATCGCGAGGGGCGGGTCGCCCGCGCGCATTAGACAGACCGGTCTGTCGGCGGCTACCCTCGCCGTCATGACCGGTACCGCCTCCCGCCCCGCTCGACCCGCTCGCGCCCCCAAGCCCCAGGGCCAGTGGAAGATCGACGGCAAGCTCACCCTCAACCACAACGAGGAGTTCAAGCTCACCGACGACGCGCTCAACGTCCGCCAGCGCATCCTCGACACCTACTCCAAGGAGGGCTTCGCCTCCATCCCGTCCGACGATCTGTCGGGCCGGATGCGCTGGTGGGGCCTGTACACCCAGCGCAAGCAGGGTCTGGACGGCTCCCGGACCTCCAAGCTCGAGGCCGACGAGCTGCAGGACGAGTACTTCATGATGCGGGTCCGGACTGACGGCGGAGCGGTGACCACCGATCAGTTGCGGGTCCTCGCGGGCATCTCGACCGACTTCGCACGCGGCACCGCCGACATCTCCGACCGGCAGAACATCCAGTACCACTGGATCGCCATCGAGGACGTCCCGGAGATCTGGCGGCGTCTCGAAGACGTGGGGATCGACACCGTCGAGGCCTGCGGCGACTGCCCCCGGGTGATCCTCGGCAGCCCGGTGGCCGGCGTGGCCGAGTCGGAGATCCTGGACCCGACCCCGGTGATCGAGGAGATCAAGGCCAAGTACATCGGTACCGAGGAGTTCTCCAACCTCCCGCGCAAGTTCAAGTCCGCCATGACCGGGCACCCGAGTCTGGACGTGGTCCACGAGATCAACGACATCTCGTTGGTCGGCGTCCGGCATCCCGAACTCGGCCCCGGATACGACCTCTGGGTGGGGGGCGGACTGTCGACCAACCCGCAGCTCGCCACCCGCGTCGGCGTGTTCGTCCGTCAGGAGGAGGCGGCCGAGGTGTGGGCCGGCGTGGTGGGGATCTTCCGCGATTACGGTTATCGCCGCATGCGCACCCGCGCCCGCCTCAAGTTCCTCATCAAGGACTGGGGTGCCGAGAAGTTCCGCCAGGTCCTCCAGGACGAGTACCTGGGGCGCGAACTCCCGGACGGCCCCGCCCCCGAACGTGGAGTGGGTTCGGGCGATCACGTGGGCGTCCACGAGCAGAAGGATGGCCGCTTCTACGTGGGCGCGGCTCCCACCGTCGGCCGTGTGGGCGGGGAGAAGCTGGCGCAGGTCGCCGACCTCGCCGAGGCCGCGGGTTCCCACCGGGTCCGCTTCACCCCGCACCAGAAGCTGCTCGTGCTGGACGTCGAGCCGGAGAAGGTGGAGCAGCTGGTCGAGGGCCTGGCGGAGATCGGCCTGCACGCCCGGCCCAGCTCGTTCCGCCGCTCCACCATGGCGTGCACCGGCATCGAGTTCTGCAAACTCGCCTTCGTCGACACCAAGGACACGGCCACCGCGCTGATCGGTGAGCTCGAGAGCCGGTTCGCCGACGAGGCGCCCCTGCGTACGCCGCTGTCGATCCACCTCAACGGGTGCCCCAACAGCTGTGCACGCATCCAGACCGCCGACATCGGGCTCAAGGGCCAGCTGCTCGACGGCGACACCCCGGGATTCCAGGTCCACCTCGGTGGTGGCCTGGCCTCCCAGGACCAGGAGTCGGGCGGCCTGGGCCGCACGGTCCGCGGCCTGCGCGTGCCCTCCGCGGATCTGCCCGACTACGTGGAGCGCGTGATCCGCAAGTACAGGGAGACCGGTGCCGACGGCGAGACCTTCGCCGAGTGGGCCCACCGGGTGGAGGAGGAGGTCCTGGTATGACCGCAGTCGCTCTCGATCTGCTGCCCCGTAGCACCGTCCTGACCCCCGGCCCCGGCCGGCGCCGGACCACCGAGGAGCTCAAGGCGATCGCCGAGGACGCGGCCCGTCGCTTCGACGACCGCGGACTCTACGGCCGCCACGGTGAGGTCGACCCCGCCGAGGTCCTGGCGTGGGCCGGTGAGACCTTCGGGGACGCCCTGGCCGTGGCCTGCTCGATGGCCAACACCGTCGTTCCGGAGATGACCGCGCAGTACGCCCCGGGCGTGGACGTGCTCTTCCTCGACACCGGGTACCACTTCTCCGAGACCATCGGGGTCCGGGACGCCCTCGCGTCCACACCGGGGCTCAACGTGGTGGACGTGCGCAGCCCCGCGAGCCGCGAGGAGCACGAGGCCGCGCTCGGCCCGCGCCCGTTCGAGACGAACCCGGAGCTGTGCTGCCGCCTGCGCAAGGTGGAGCCGCTCGACGCGGCTCTGTCCGGCTACGAGGCGTGGATCACAGGCCTGCGCCGCGTGGACACCGACCACCGCGCCGGCGCGGCGATCGTGGAGTGGGACGCCAAGCACTCGATGATCAAGATCAACCCGCTCGTGGCGTGGACCCTGGATCGCGTGCACGCCTACGCGGAGGAGCACGGGTGCCTGCTCAACCCCCTACTCGACGACGGCTTCCCGTCGATAGGCTGTGAACCGTGCACCCACCGCGTCGAAGCCGGAGCGGATCCGCGCTCAGGTCGCTGGGCCGGTTCCTCCAAGACCGAGTGCGGCATCCACCTGTGACCATCGCCTTCGCCGACGCGGGACCTGCGGTCGAGCGGTCGGCGGCGCCCACGCTGGACGGCCTCCCTCTCACCGTGGGGCTGTCCGCCCGGGAGGTGCTCGTGGTGGGCGCGGGGCCCGTGTCGGTCCGCCGCGCCGAGACCTTCCTCGACGCCGGGGCGGTGGTCCGGGTCGTGGCCCCTCGGG
>NZ_JADDKI010000147.1:0-5636 GCF_015356725.1 Dietzia sp. SYD-A1 | reverse complement strand
CGCGGACGCCGCGCTGTCCGGGCCGCCGGCGATCACGGCGGCCAGCGGTCCGTCGGCGATGCGGCGGACCAGGTCCTCGTGGTCGACGCGCCCCGCCGCGGCGACCACGACATCACCCGCACGGAGCACCCTCCGGTGAAAGGACTGCAGCGTGTCGGCGTCCAGAGCCGTCACCGACTCCTCGGTACCGATGATCGGTCGGGCCAACGGGTCGTCACCCAGAACGGCCTCCGTGACCAGTTCACAGGCGAGATCCTCCGGGTCGTCGGCCCGGCCCGCGAGCTCGTCGAGCACCACGTCCCGCTCGATCTCCACGTCCTCCGCCGCACAGGACCCGTTCGCCACCACGTCGACCAGCACGTCGACCGCCGTCCCCAGGCCCTCGGCCGGGACGTGCACGTGATAGCAGGTGTGCTCGCGGCCGGTGTAGGCGTTGAGGTCCCCCCCGAGAAGATCGATCCGCTCGGAGAGTTCCCTGCCCGATGTCGTGGTCGTCCGCTTGAACAAGACGTGTTCGAGGAAGTGCGCGGCGCCGTGCTCCCCGGGCGCCTCGTGCGCGGATCCCGCCGCGATCCACACCCCGACCGCCGCCGTGTGGCACCACGGGAGGTCCTCGGTGACGACACGTAGCCCGGGGATCGATCTGTCCACTCTGATCGTGGGGTCCACGGCGGCTCTCCCTTCCAGCGATGCGAGGCACGCACCCCGGGATCAGGGGTGCGTGCCTCGCTGGGTGCCGGGGTGCGCGAGCGACCCCGGCGGTGGATCAGTTGTCGTCGCCCTCGGCGTCAGCCGACGCCTCGGACGCGGCGGACTCGTCGCCCACCGGCACGAGGCTGATCTTGCCGCGGTTGTCGATGTCCGCGATCTCGACCTGCATCTTGTCGCCGACGTTCACGACGTCCTCGACCTTGCCGACGCGCTTACCCTGGCCGAGCTTCGAGATGTGCACCAGACCGTCGCGGCCGGGCAGCAGCGACAGGAAGGCGCCGAACGGGGCGGTCTTGACGACCGTTCCGAGGAACCGCTCGCCGACCTTGGGCAGCTGCGGGTTGGCGATGGCGTTGATCTTGTCGATGGCGGCCTGGGCCGACTCCCCGTCGGTGGCCCCGATGTAGACGGTGCCGTCGTCCTCGATCGAGACGGACGCACCGGTCTCCTCGGTGATCGAGTTGATCATCTTGCCCTTGGGGCCGATCACCTCGCCGATCTTGTCGACCGGGACCTTGATCGCGATGATGCGGGGCGCGAACGGGCTCAGCTCGTCGGGCTCGTCGATCGCCTCGGCCATCACGTCGAGGATGGTCAGGCGGGCCTCCCGGGCCTGGGTGAGCGCGCCGGCCAGGACCTCGGACGGGATGCCGTCGAGCTTGGTGTCGAGCTGCAGCGCGGTGACGAACATACCCGTGCCCGCGACCTTGAAGTCCATGTCGCCGAACGCGTCCTCGGCACCGAGGATGTCGGTGAGGGCGACGTAGCGGGTCTCCCCGTCGACCTCGTCGGAGACGAGCCCCATCGCGATCCCCGCCACCGGCGCCCTCAGCGGGACACCGGCGTTGAGCAGGGACAGGGTGGAGGCGCAGACGGAGCCCATCGAGGTGGATCCGTTGGAGCTCAGCGCCTCCGACACCTGGCGGATGGCATACGGGAACTCCTCGACGCTGGGGAGCACCGGCACGAGCGCACGCTCCGCGAGGGCTCCGTGGCCGATCTCGCGACGCTTGGGAGAGCCCACCCGGCCGGTCTCACCGGTGGAGTACGGCGGGAAGTTGTAGTGGTGCATGTAGCGCTTGCTGGTCTCCGGACCGAGCGAGTCGATCTGCTGGGCCATCTTGACCATGTCCAGGGTGGTGACGCCGAGGATCTGTGTCTCACCGCGCTCGAACAGGGCGGAACCGTGGGCCCGCGGGATGACCTCCACCTCGGCGGACAGTGCGCGGATGTCCCTGACACCGCGTCCGTCGATACGGAAGTGGTCGGTGAGGATACGCTTCCGGACGATCTTCTTGGTGAGCGACTTGAACGCGGCACCCAGCTCCCCGACACGCCCGGAGAACCGCTCCTCCAGCGACGCCAGGACCTCGGCCTTGAGCTGATCGGTCGCGCCGTCGCGCTCCTGCTTGTCGGCGATCGACATGATCTCGCCGAGCTTGGCCTCGGCCACCTCGGTGACCGCGGCGAGCGCATCCTCCTGGTACGGCGGGAAGAGGGGGAACTCACGGGCTTCGGCGGGTGCCGCGGTCGCCAGTGCCTGCTGTGCGGCACACAACTCGGAGATGAACGGTTTGGCCGCCTCGAGGCCCTGCGCCACCACGTCCTCGGTGGGCGCCTGTGCGCCTCCCGCGATCTTCTCGATGACGGTCTCGGTGGCCTCGGCCTCGACCATCATGATGGCGACGTCGGCGCTGTCACCGGAGCCCACGACTCGACCGGCGACGACCATGTCGAAGACCGCCTCGGAGAGCTGCTCGACGGTCGGGAAGGCGACCCACTGCCCCTCGGGGCGGGCGGCGGTGGGGATCAGGGCGATCCGCACGCCACCGACCGGTCCCGAGAACGGGAGGCCGGACAGCTGCGTGGAGGCCGATGCGGCGTTGATCGCCACGACGTCGTAGAGGTCCTTGGGGTCCAGGCTCATGACGGTCACGACGACCTGGACCTCGTTGCGGACGCCGTCCGCGAAGGTGGGACGCAGCGGGCGGTCGATGAGGCGGCACGTGAGGATGGCGTCGGTGCTGGGCCGGCCCTCGCGGCGGAAGAACGAACCCGGGATGCGCCCTGCGGCGTACATCCGCTCCTCGACGTCCACCGTCAGGGGGAAGAAGTCGAAATGCTCCTTGGGATGCTTTCCCGCCGTCGTGGCGGACAGCAGCATGGTGTCGTCGTCGAGGTACGCGACGACCGCCCCGGCGGCCTGCTTGGCAAGGCGTCCGGTCTCGAATCGCACCTCTCGGCGACCGAAGTCGCCGTTGTCGATGGTCGCGACGGTCTCGAAGACCCCGTCTTCGACCTCGACGGCCGTGATCTCTGGCATGTGTAGTCCTGTTCTGTCGGTGACTGGGGCCTCACGGCGGAGACGTCTCCGCCGGGCCCGCCGGATCACGCGTCAGGGCGTCCCGGTGGCGATTCCGGTCTTCGATCGAAGCGGTCGGAACCGGTGCCCCCTCCCGGGGCACCCGTCGTTCCGGCAGCCACTACCGAGGACCGTCAATCGGACCTGTCGACACCCGGTACGCGCGCACCGGCCGTGATCAGGCTACCAGTGGCAACTCCCCCGGGTCATCGCTGACACTCCCGGCACCGCCCCCGCACAGCACTGTTCCCCGCCCTCGACGAGGACGGGGAACAGTGGACGTGCGGGCGGTGCCGGCTCAGCGACGCAGGCCGAGGCGCTCGATGAGCGAGCGGTAGCGCGCGATGTCGACCTTCGCGATGTACTTGAGGAGGCGACGACGACGGCCCACCATCAGGAGGAGGCCGCGACGGGAGTGGTGGTCGTGCTGGTGGGTCTTGAGGTGCTCGGTCAGCTGGCTGATCCGCTTGGTGAGCAGCGCGACCTGGGCCTCGGGCGAACCGGTGTCCGTCTCGTGGATGCCGTACTCGGCCAGGACGGCCTTCTTCTCTTCGGTGCTCAACGCCATGGGTGACTCCTGGTTGTTCCAGTCCGCGAAAATGAATGGCCCCGCCGCCGCGGACCGCAGGAGGGCCGGGAGAAGACGTTACCAGCGCTCGGACCCGACACCCCAATCGGCGTCAGCGGCGCGCGGTCCCCACATCGAGGACGACTCTGGTCCTGGCGACGTCACGGTCCATCGCCACCAGCAGTTCGTCGACCGAGGAGAACTTCTCCATATCGCGGACGTGGTCCACGAAGTCGACGGCGGCCACACGTCCGTAGAGGTCCGCCGACTCGTCGAGCACGAACGCCTCGACACTCCGCGCCGCCTCCCCGAAGGTCGGGTTGGTGCCCACGGAGATCGCGGCGGGGTAGCGCCGGCCGGGGAGGATCGTCCCGTCGACGTCGTGCTCGTCGAGGAGGGTGAACCACCCGGCGTAGACGCCGTCGACGGGCACGGCCGTGTACTCCGGCAGGTCCAGGTTCGCCGTCGGGTACCCCAGGTCGCGTCCCCCGCGTCCGGCCCCGTGCACGACGGTCCCGGACACGCGGTGGGGACGACCGAGGATCGTCGCCGCGCCGGCCACGTCCGACTCCGCGAGCAGTCGACGTACCCGGGAGGAGGAGACCGGTTCCCCACCGAGTTCCAGCAGGTCCATCACGCGAACGTCGATCCCCCGCTCGGAGCACAGCTCACGCAGCGTCTCCGGGGTCCCCGCGGCTCGTCGACCGAAGGAGAAATTGTTCCCCACGGTGACGGAGCGACTCCGCAATCCCCGGACCAGAACGCGGTCGATGAACTCCTCGGGGTCCCACGAGGCCATGCCGGTATCGAAGGGCAGGGCGAAGACCGCGTCGACACCGAGTTCGCCGGCCAGTTCCGCGCGTCGTTCGAGCGGTGTCAGGACCAGGGGATGGGTGCCGGGTCGGATGACCTCGACCGGGTGCGGATCGAACGTCACCAACACCGGGCTCGCGCCCGACTCCCGCCCGGCCGCCACCGCGTGGTCCACCAGGCTCCGGTGCCCCCGGTGGAGTCCGTCGAACACCCCGAGTGCGACGGAGGTCCCGCCGTCGGGGATCACGATCTCGTCGAACGTCCGCCACAGCTGCACGGCGACCACCTTACGCCCGGGCCTCACAGGCCCGCCGGTCGCATGACGACGACCGGAGCGGCGCGATTGCCGGACTCGGAGACCAGGGCGGCGACCCGTCCGTCCGGACCCACGGCCGCGACCACCCCGTCGTCACCCCTGGCCTGCAGCCACCGCCCGTGTCGCAGTCCCTCCGCCTCGTCCGCGTCGATGTCGCGGCGGGGGAAGGCGGTCAACGCGGCGGTGTCGAGGTCCAGGGACAACCGCGGATCCTCCTCGAGTTCTCCGAGTGTGCGGGCGACATCCAGGCCGAACGGTCCCACGCACGTACGGCGCAGCGCGGTGAGATGTCCCCCCACCTCGAGCGCGGCGCCGAGGTCGCGGGCCAGTGCGCGGATGTAGGTGCCGGTGGAGCAGTCGACGACGACGACGAGGTCCACCACCGCTCCGGCAGGGATCCGCTCGACGATCTCGAACCGCGACACCGTGACGGTCCGCGCGTCGAGCCGGACGTCCTCGCCGGCCCGGACCCGGTCGTAGGCCCGTCGGCCGGCCACCTTGATCGCGCTCACCGAGGACGGCACCTGCTCGATCTCGCCGGTGAGTGCCGCGACCGCGGAGTCGATCGCCTCGTCGGTCACCGTCGAGGCGTCGACCCGCGCCGTGGTCTCGCCCTCAGCGTCGTCGGTGGTGGTGGATTCCCCGAGTCGGATCGTGGCCCGATAGGACTTGGTCTCCAGCGCGAGCAGCCCCAGGAGCTTGGTGGCGCGTTCTATTCCCACCACCAGGACGCCGGTGGCCATCGGGTCGAGCGTTCCGGCGTGCCCCACCTTGCGCGTTCCGAAGTACCGGCGCAGGCGCCCGACGACGTCGTGACTGGTCATGCCGGCCGGTTTGTCGACCACGACGAGTCCGGGGGCGGGAGC